>JBDTLQ010000023.1:0-14533 GCA_039934715.1 Ignavibacteria bacterium
AACTTTTTACCTTTAAGAATAAACTTAATTTTACCTTTGTGCAATTGCCTGCGAAGATCTTTATCCTGCACACTTTTATCACCCTTTACAATATCAGCCGGTTCATACGTACCTTCGTCCCAAACGATCACGGTGCCTGCGCCATATCCGCTCGGGATGATACCCTCGAAATTCCTGTAATCATATGGATGATCTTCAACCATCATAGCGAGTCTTTTAACATCCGGATCTGTCGATGGTCCTTTAGGCACAGCCCAGCTTTTGAGTACGCCATCCATTTCAAGTCTGAGATCATAATGAAGATGTGAGGCATCATGCTTTTGAATCACAAAGCGCAGCTTGTCTCCATCCGGCTTTCCGCCTGAAGGTTCAGGACTCTTTTCAAAATTTCTTTTTGCTTTATATTTTGTAAGCGACAATATTTATTCCTTAATATTTTGAAAGAGAAAATTAAATCAATAAAGGCGGAATGTCTATTGAAAATTTAGTGTCCGAAAAAATCACTTTTTAATACGTTACATTTTGATATAATTAGGATGAAGTATGAGACTCACTGAAGAAAGGTAATAGCAAACAATTTATTTAATTTCACTAAATTTTTTGCAATGGAATTTTCATAAGATCTTGATTGGATTACTTTCCGATACAGAAAGTGAAGGACTTTTGTAACTGTCTTTTATTCTTAGTACTTAGATAGCTAAATTTTATTCAAAGTGTAAAAAAAGAGTAACGATTTTAGAAAGTGAAGTGAAGAATAGGAAATATTCTGGTTGGGATTTCATCCTGATGAAATTTCTAATTTCTTGTAAGTACTTACAGCATTTAACTGCACTGGTGGCCCTGCTCATAAGCATGAAATAATTTTAATATCGTTTCACAACTTGTATTGTTTCATGATATATCAAATATCTACTGATGTAAGTAAAGCAAACAAATGATTTATAGTCATTTGGATAGTTTTGAATATTGGGTAAATCTAACTGATTTTTTCAATTTCATTAGTGAAGTCATGAGTTTGACTTAAACTATATTAAACTTGCCAACAGATAAGGTTACTAAATAATTAAACTCCAAGATAATTCCTCATACGAATCAAAGAATAATATATTACATCTTTTTTACACTTTCAAAATTATTTTTACTAATCAAAAATAATATTTGTAACACTTTGTTAGTGTTCTATACTCTTTATATATAAAAGAGCTTACGGAGGAATTGAGTTATATTACTGACATTTTTAAAGAGTTATCACATAGTTTGTTATCTCATTATTAAAAGGTTTGAATATAAGAGACAATAATCTTATTTTTCCATAGAACTTAAATTAAAGAGGAATATATGGCAGTATCAAATTCAATTACCGGAAAAGTAACAGCTGTTGACTCAGGTATTGGTCTTCCTGATTTAATTGTGGAGGCATATAATGCACCTCCTGCCGGATTGCCCGGAAGTGAGCCTGTCAGAATTGGCTCTGTAGTTACAAAAGACGATGGTTCTTTTGTATTAGAGTGTACCTCATCAACACCTTCAATTGGTCATGGATTATATATTACAGTATTAAGTCCAGACAACAGTTCTAAACCACCTGTTTTATTATATAAAAGTTCGGTAAGGACAAATGCCAGCTCCCAGGAATCTTTCCTGGTTAAGTTATCGAAGGATAAGCTTACTGATGCTTCTGTACCTGTTCCATCTGATCAAACATCTGCAGTTGATATTCTTGCTAAGTATAGTTCTGAAAAAGAGGCAAATGCTACTTTGACCAAAGGGATAACTGCTATTCACCAGAAAGAAATTATAGATGAAACAACTGAAAAAGTAAATTTTGTTTCCGATTTTAAAACAGCTCTTCTTAAAAAAATAATTTCTCCAAACCCTAAGGATAATTTTGTTAAGGAAAATGCTTCTATTGAAGAGGTTCATAAAAATATAGTTACAAACAACATTGATAAGTTCAACCGTAGCCTACACTGGACTTCCACGATTGATCAGGATAATCCTGAAAGTGGAATGCAGGTATGGTTCTATCTTTCAGAAAATGATAAATCAAAACTTGCTGCATTCAAACATGATAATTACTATCACTTCAATGAGGCTGACATTAATGACAAGCCTGATATCAAAGAAATTGTTGCTCGCCTCATTAGTAATGAAGGAGGCTCTACCGTTTTAAACTATGATAATCCAATTTTAAAATACTTCAGGACTAAAGGAATACATGAAGATTGTGCAAAGGAGCATCTTGTTGACAGCGCACCTGCTGATCCATCATCAACCGGACCTATAGTTGCTGCAGGCGATGGAGTTGAAATTGTAACGTCCGGCGATATGCCAAAATACATAGCAAGGCTGATAAATAAAATGCCTTCACCCGAGGATGGAATAACTTTGGGCAAAACTGATATTAATACCAGGCCCGGAAAATCTGAAGTGCAGGATTCAGTCAATACTTTTCAATTACAAAAAGGACCTGCTGAAACAACAGCAACTTATGATTTTAATGTGCTCCAGATCGCTTTTGATCATGTCTGGCACCAGCTTTTCGATTCCGAAGTAATTGATTTGTTGCACAAAAGTTACCAGGCTGCTACAAATAAGGGTATCGATATACCAAAACTCAAGTCTGACCTTCCTTCCATTTCGGTTACTGAGTTAAAGCGCAGTATAGAGGCAATACAATCGAAAGATGCTGTACCACCCTCAAAGGTGATAGCAAATTTCGAGATCTTTCCCAACGAATGGAATAACCTGAATGCAGACTATAAAAATAAACTCGGCGAAATTGCTGATGCCATTGAACTGGCATTATTAGGGTTTCGGAAAAAAACAAGTACCCCGGTAACCCGTCCAGGTCCTTTCTCCCAAAACTCAAACAATGGTTCATTTGAACCAATAGATTTTTACCAGGCAGAGAGGTATATTTTAAAATTAAAAGAACAGGGAGAACGGATCATTGATATTGTAAGACATGATGACTATGATTCAATGGACAAAGTGCTGCAGGAACTTGAGAATAAGATAATGTCACATTATGTGTTTAAAGTTTATGCTGCCGATGCTTCTTACAGTACTATCAATTTTGGTTTACTAAACACTTATCGCCAGAGTTGGGAGCCTTTAGCTTACCAGGTAGGTCATTTGATCAAAACCATTCCATTGGCACCTAAAGAAGAACGCAAGTTCACTATTAAAACAACGATTAACAGGAAAAGATCGGAGAAGGAAGAAATCAAAAATAGTGCTTCTGAATCTTCAGAAAGTACTACTACCGTTCATAGTGAATCGGAGATCATGAAAAAGGTAAACCTGAAGTTTACTGCTGATGCTGAATTTTCAGGCTGGTCATCTTTTAAAACAGGATTTGAAGCCGATAAGGAATCACAACGTAATAAAAAAGAAATTCGTGATACGGTAAAAAAAGCCGTAGAAGAACATAAATCAGAACGCAACCGGGAGGTTTCTACAGAGCAATCTTATTCAAGAGATTCTGAAGAGACAGGTACAATCTCAAATCCCAATGATGAACTTGCAGTTACCTACTTATTTTATGAACTTCAAAAACGTTATAAAATCTCTGAACAGTTATATAGGGTACTTCCCGTGGTCATGGTTGCACAACAGGTGCCCAAACCCGAAGAGATTACAGAATCCTGGATAATTTCTTATGACTGGATCCTTCGAAGGAACCTGTTGGATAAAAGTTTTCTTGCAGGCTTAAACTATTTAGCTCATCATAGTATGAAGGATGAGCTTGCTTTAAAAGAGTTAAAAAAGAATCTGACCAAAGAACGGCAGATAGTTGACAATCTATCACTGGAAGTTTCTGCGCTGAAAGGAGAAGTGCAAAACCGCTACGTGGCTTTAGAGAATTCAATTAACAACCGCATTGCTGCAAATGCCGCACCACCTGTATATTATGAATATGGCATTAACCGCCCGGAGGGGGATACAACTCCATTAAGTCCTGAAGCGGCAAAAGCCTATGAAGAGGCAGCAAGACAAGCGCATGAGGATTCAGTTAAGCGTTCCGCAGCAGCTACAAAGGCATTATTGACTGAAACAAGTGCACTGCATAAACTCACAGATAATTATAATAAGGCACTTACTCATTTTCTTGAAAAGAAGAAAATGGCAGAGCGTTTTATACTGCACATAAAAAATAACATTTTTCACTATATGCGGGCGATATGGAAGCATGAAGACAGGGAGCAGCGCTACTTCAGGCTGATAGATGTGCAGGTGCCTTATCTTGAAACCGATGACCGTTCTTATACCATCACGACCCGGGAAGAACCGGAGGATATTTTCCAGCAGTTCAGGGAAGCCAATGAAACAAAGCACAGATCATGGATAAAAGGTAAGTTCAAACCCCCAACGTATAAACCTTTGGTTGAAGTTGCTGACTTAGATCATCCACTTGGCTTTAAGGGAAATTATATGATCTTCCCTATGAATGAACATAATGCACTTACACAGTTTATGTCGGCACCTTATGTGGATGCTGCTTTTGGCGCTATGGACCCTGATTCATTAAGCAATATTGGTTTGCAGGATTATTCAGGATTTGTTTGCGCATTGCATAACGATAACCCTGTAGAATTTGAAAGACTAAGACCTACTCTGAAAAAATGGCTGGAAATATTATTAGCTGATCCGATGCGGGATGGCGACGAAATAGTTGTACCCGGCAATTCACTGGTGATAGAAGCATTGCCTGCTTCGCATACTTTGCTGGAAGACTTTAAGCTGCGTCATCGTGCTATGGATGTGATGAAGGTAGAAGCAGAAGTACGAAAAATGGAACTGGAGAATATACGCTATGCGGCGAGGTTACTGAATGCAGAGCATGAAGATCCAGATGTAGATAAGAATATTGTGGTGAATGGAAATAATGCAGGTGTAACTTTGAGTACTGATCAATAATTAAAGTATATACTTAAGACTTTAGCAAAATTAATATGGCAAAAGAATATAAAACAATTGAAGATTTTAGAAAAATTTTTGGAGATTTATTAAAAACTAAAATTTCAGAAAAGGAAAAGGAAGATCAAATTATTAAGTTTATTAATGAATTACCTATAAATTTTTTGGAAAAAGAAGACATATCCATAGGAATTATTATTGTTCCTGGAATCAGAGATGAGAGTACATTGCCAACACTTGAAGTAAAAAAAAATATTATTATTACCTGGCTTGCGATAGATTTGGTTTTCCTTTTTAATAGATTTGGGAAAAAGCCTTTTGAGAACGCCATTGAGGATATTGAAGACAAACCACAATGGTATTTAATATCAGAAGAGGATATTAATGGAAAACTTCTGGCATTAGTAGATAGATTTAATTCCACATTCAATCGGACAACTTTGGAACGTGCAGTCAGAGATGAGCCTCCATATGCTAGAACGCTTCCCATAAAAACTCAATCAATTCATCCAGGAATAGATTATGAAATCGCAAAGCAAGCTAAACAACAATTGGCATTTAATCTATCTATCGCTATAAATGCTTTTCAATCTGAGATTCTTAACCAAGCTGAATATTGGATTAATACAACGAATTTTTTTGAAGTCTTTAAAAATTTTAAGGAGATCAATAAAAGATTAAATAAACTTGAAACGCCTGATACCAATATTATTGCGGCTTTAATAGGAGGTTTGGCAACTGTTTTAATTCCCGGTGCAGTAATTGGAATTATAGGGGGAGCTGCGGGTCGGGGGTTAATAAGTATTGCCGGAAACCTAACTAAAAGTTCTGCAATAGAATTAGAAAGTTTCACTCAAAAAATTTCCCCAAATGCAGTCTTAATTAATGGAATAAATATTGGTAATAATAATACCAATAAGCTGAGTGAAGCAATGATTGCAGTGATGGGAGAATCCGGCACTAATGGTGTGGAATCTTATTTATCTAATGCTTACGAAATACTTAAACTTAGCAATCCAGACGCCAGTAAATCGTATAATTTTAATTTAATTGAAAATATTAAGGATACTTTAGTAGCTAATTTATATACTCAGTTTGACGCCATCACTAAAATTACAGATCCTGAAATTATTGCGGCACTAACTAAAACTAAGATTGCCTATCATTATATTCTGCTAAAATATATCCCAGATGTCCAAGACTGGCTTTCAGCAGAATATAATGTTGGATCTTTTTATACTATTGCAGATGTCACTGCTCCCATTTTTACAAAGACTGCTGGTTCTAATGATGTAATTAGAACAAATAATATTGTTTTCCAAAATTGGCTGGCTGTGTTAAATGAATCTAGTTCCCTTTCAAAAAATGAAACAGATTTAGAAGGCATTATTCATTCTATACACTCTGTTTATGATTCAATAAACCATGTTGCTGGTGATCCTGATATTATAGATCTATTTCATGATGCCTCTAGTTTTACGGTAAATGATTTTATTTCGAGTGTTAATGATGCAATTTCCTATAGTTCACCAATGCTTCAACATTTGATGGGTTCATTTATTAATGACTTAAATACTAACGACAGTTACAGTTTAGGTTTTAATATACTACATCAAAATAGTTCAGATAGATTTTTTTGGGTTGTTGAGTCCCGATATAAACAAACACAGGAAATAAAATATTGGTACGTCGCACATGTTGCGCCATCGGGCGAACAAATAATAAAAAAAATTAAGCAAGGAAGTTCTGATCCTATTATTAAAGAATTTGACGAAACCAAAGAGCCAAATTTAATGTCAAAAGAAAATTTTCATCACTATTTAGTTGGAGGAGAGGAAATATCAGATATTGATCTGCTACTAGAAAATTTAAAAAAATTATTTTAAAAACAGAAAAAAATTTTACGAGCCAGAATCAGATAATAATTGTAAACTGATTTTGAAAACATAATATGTTATGCACATTCCTCCTTTGAAGTTTTGATTTGATATTCTTACTGGGTGAGATTAAGGTTCAATGAGATAAGAATATCTTTGATAACAAACATTCATTTATACTGGTATTAGGTTTCACGCACTTGTTATTCTCTTCGAAAATACTCATCAATTCATGATCATCAATTCTTGATGTGATCAGCCTTCCCAATTCAAATTCCAACTGTGAGCTCAGATTATATAATTAAACATACACATGCTTGGTGTTTAGATCTTACAGTGGTATCGGGTTGTTTCATACAGTCGAATAAAAAATCATTTCAGTTAACTAAAAAAGGAATACAATGAACACAATGAATCCAAAGGTTGATTTTTATTTTAATAAATCAAAAAGTGACAGAAAGAATTAGAGAAATTGACTTTACCGGCTTTATCTTTTGAGTATCCTTTATAGTACTCCAGATAAAGACTTATCATGCCATTCTTTTTATGCCATTCTTTAATTTTCTTTTTTGTAATTTTATTCTCATATTTTTTACACTTTTTTTACACCTCGTGCTCTCAAGGTGTAAATTAGGTGTAAAAAAGAGTAAATAAAAGGGTAAAAATGCGAAAGGAAGAATTAGATATGTGGGCTTAACTTATAGTTATAATTAACAGTTAGTTGGATGTTGTTTTCCTTTGTTTTCATACTTCACTTTCCGATACAGAAGTTCCGAAAAATGTTATTTAAAATCTCATCGTTAGTCACCTCTCCTGTTATCTCGCCAAGATGCTTTAAGGAATTGCGCAGGTCGACTGATATATACTCCCCGCTCATGCTGTCATTGATGGTATCAACAGCTTTCTGTAATGAACTCACAACGTTCTCCAGACAGATTTTATGTCTGAGGTTTGTAAGAATTATCTCGCCCGTATGAGGCTTGATCTCATTTTGTAAAATCTTTTTGCTCATCCCGGTTTTTAATGCTTCGACCGTTTCTTCTTTTAGTAAGGAGATCTTTAAATTGGAATTATCAATGGTATCATTTTTTTTTGAAAGATCAGCTTTTGAAAAAACTAAAATTGATTTAGTGGTTGGGAAATTGTTTTTAAAATTCTTTGCTTCTTCTTCTATCTCGTTTTTTTTGATTGAAGAATCAATAAGGTAGATTATAAGGTCTGCTTCTTCAATTTTTTTATGACTTCTCTTTATCCCTTCATTCTCAATCTCGTCATCCGAACTTCTAAGTCCGGCCGTATCGATCAGATTAAAAAGAACTCCGTTTATAACCAGGCTCTCCTGAATGTAATCCCTTGTCGTTCCTTCAATGCTGCTGACTATGGCCCTGTTACTTTTGAGAAGATAGTTAAACAGCGACGACTTCCCGCTGTTAGGTTTACCAGCGATCACAAGATTTACACCTTCACGAATTACTCTTCCCGAAATATAAGATTCTATTATCCTGTTTATTTTTAAAATGAGATCTTCGATCCTTTGTTTGATCTCTTCCTTCTTGATAAACTCAAGTCCTTCCTCTGCGAAATCAAGTTCAAGCTCCACAAGCGAAACTGTATTTATAATATCCTGACGCGTTTTTTTTACAAAATCTGAAAGCGAACCTTCTAACTGATTAACGGATGAAGAATGAGCAGAATCTGTTTTCGACTTTATAAGATCGGCGACGGCTTCAGCCTGTGAAAGATCTATCCTGCCGTTAAGAAACGCTCGCATAGTAAATTCTCCCGCTTCAGCATGACGAACTCCTTTATTTAATAAAAGAGCAATTATCTTCTGTGCTATGAACGTGCCTCCATGTGAAGAGATCTCAATAACATCTTCCCCGGTATATGAATTTGGATTTTTAAAAATGGAAATTAAAACCTCATCGATAAGAATATTATTATCAAAAATATATCCGAAATGAATTGTGTGTGAAGCAGTTTCACTTATAGAAAATTTCCTGTCCTTATTTTTATCTTTGAAAAATATTTTTTCAACAACTTTAAAAGCATCTTCGCCTGAAATTCTGATTACAGATATACCGCCTTCTCCTGGTGGAGTCGAGATGGCTGTTATGGTTTCGTTGAGATTCATTGGATGGTGTCCGAGTTGAGTGAGTTGAGTAAGTTAAGTAAGTTGAGTGAGTTTAGTCATTATTAATTACTTCTATTTCGAAACGTAATTAATTTAATTCCTTTTGCTTTTTAAGATAACTAATATAGCCATTCAATATTTTAATCGTATTTAAAATTTTGAATCTTAGGTCACTGAATTTTTCTATATTCAAATAATTTTCGTCAAGGCAAATAATTAAATGATCAATTAATTCGTAGAGAGATCCCCTTGCATGTCTGCAAAACTGAATATTCTCCTGATAATGATATCGTCCGTATCCTTCTGCTATATTATTTGTCACTGATCTGGAAGCTCTAATGATTTGATTAGATAATACGTAAAATTCCTTTTTGGGGAAAGCTCTCACAATTTCAGATAATTCGACTCTCAGTTCTCTTGCCTTTTTCCAAACAATCAGATCTTCAAATCTTGATTTTGTATTTTCGTTATTCATAATCTATTCCTTTCATGTTTATCAAATTAACTCCACATACATAGCCAACTCCAAATTACTCAACAAACATAATCAATTCAACATACTCAACATACTCAACTAACTTAACTGACTCAACTTCTTCTACGAAGTATCAGCCAGATAAAAACCGGAGCTCCTATAAATGAAGTCACGATCCCAACCGGTAATTCTGCCGGCGATATTACCATCCTCGCGATCGTATCGGATACTAGAAGAAATATCGCGCCGAGAATTATTGAGCATGGGACCGCGTAACGGTAATCATTTCCTATTAAGAGTCTCGAAAGATTCGGGACGATCAAACCAACGAAGCTGATTATGCCAGCGATAGAAACCGCGCTTGCTGCAAGAAGAGATGAAATGATAATTGATGTTCGCTGGATCCGTTTAAGATTCAGGCCAAGTGAGATCGCAAGCTCTTCACCGAGATTAAGCACATTAAGATCCTTTGAAATAAATACCGAACATGCGAGTCCGAAGACCACAAAAAAAACTCCTATCGAAAATTCATTCCAGCCTCTGCCCGAGAGTCCGCCGTTGAGCCAGTATAATATCTGCGTCATCGAACTTCCGGATATTAAAAGTAGAAAACCATTTATTGAAGAGATCAGAGCGCTCACTGCAATTCCTGTCAGTATAATTTTATTGGTGGAAATGTAGTTAAGGTTATTGCTTCCGAATCCTTTCGCAAAATAAAATATCAAAGTTGTGGTAAAGACAGCAAACAAGAACGACACCGGCGTTATTACAATAAAGGGCAAAGAAAGAGGAAGTATAAAGATAAGGATCGCGCCCAAACCTGCTCCTGCTGAGATACCAAGCAGGCCGGGTTCGGCAAGGTCATTCCTCAACATTGACTGAAGTATTATTCCCGAACATGAAAGCGCAGAACCGACGAGCATGCTGTTAAGCACGCGCGGCAGTCTGATATCAAACAGAATTTTTTTATTCGATTCATTTCCGCTGGAGAAAATATTCATGATCTCATTCAATGGAATTGATACGCTTCCTATACTCAATGAAATTAAAAAAACTATCAGCAAACAAATTGCGAGCCCGGTCAGTATAAAAACTTTTTTGGACAATAATTAATAAATTTAAATAAGCATATATATACAATATATTAAATCAGAATCCATAGCTTAATGAATAAATTTGGCTCACAAAAAATAAAGATCGCTCTTATCGTTACGGGCGTGCTTATCGCTTTGGGTGTTTTGATCTATACTCAGATACTTGCACAGAAAATTCAAAAGCGTGAACGCGATATTGCGGGGCTGTACGCGAAGTCCATGGAGTATCTCGCCAACGATAATAATTCATCCGGAGAATATGGTTTTATTTTTGATCAGATAATTCCTCAGATAGACTTTCCTATCATTGCGACGGATCGTGACCAAAAGGAGATCATACTGACTAACAATGTTGAATATGATACAACCTTGTCCGAAAAAGTCAAAAAAAATATTCTTTTGAACAAGGCTAAAGAGATGGATAAGATAAATCCTCCGATCGTGGTCTCTTACAAAGATTCAGTCATTTTAAATTATGTGCATTATGGACAGTCAAGTCTTGTTACCGAGCTTAAACTTTTTCCTATATTTGAATTTCTCATAGCGGGCATTTTTGTTTTTCTCGGTTATATCGGGTTCTCTTATATAAAGAAGAATGAGCAAAGCAACATTTGGGTAGGTCTTTCACGTGAGACCGCGCATCAGCTCGGTACACCGTTGTCATCTCTGATGGGCTGGCATGAAATGCTCAAGACAGTTGAGCCTCAGACGCCTGAGTTGATGGAAATTACAAACGAGATAAATAATGATCTTGAGAAACTCAGTAAGATCGCAGGAAGATTTTCAAAGATCGGTTCTCAGCCTAAGCTAAGCAACGAGAATATTTCAAACGTGATAAAAAAAGTCTCAGATTATTTTGAAAAAAGAATTCCTTCGCTGGTTGGTAAAGACGGTCAGGTAACGAAAAAAATTATTGTTGATATAAAAAGCAATGGTGAGATAGATGCAAATATTAATAAAGATCTCTTTGAATGGGTAATTGAAAATTTACTAAAGAATGCTCTCGACGCTATGGAAAAAACAAACGGCAAGATCCTTTTCAATATATCAAATTCTAACGGCGAGGTTCTTATAGACGTGTCTGACGACGGAAAAGGTATTGATACAAAATATAAGAAGGATGTCTTCCGTCCCGGCTACTCGACAAAGACAAGAGGCTGGGGTCTCGGGCTTAGTCTTTCAAAAAGGATCATCGAGGATTATCATAAAGGAAAGCTTATGCTGATCGAATCGAATGTCGGCAAGGGAACAACGTTCAGGATAAAGCTTAGCAAAAACTAAAGTTCGCCACGAATTAACACGAATTTGTTCGAATTATTTGCTAATCAATTTTCACAAGAACCTTTTTATCAAATCCGGGTTAAACAATTCGATTAATTAGTTTTAATTCGTGTTAATTCGTGGCGATAAATTTTTACAAGAGCCTTTTTATTAAATCAGAGTTAAACAATTCGCGATTAATTAAGTTTTAATTCGTGATAATTCGTGAGTACAAACATAACGCAACAATATTTTAAATATTATTTTTTTTGGAAATAGTTCACAACAATACCTTACAAAGAGCCTTTCAATATATCTCAAGATTATGGGTGAGTTTTCTGTCGAGTGCATTATTTCAGATTGCATTTTTATTGGTTTTGAAGTTTGCCTTCCAGTCTGCTGTCATGTTTTCCGGTTACAGGTGGCTATCGGCTGACGATTATTGCAGAACGGTTAAATCCTATGAATGGCTGCAGCGTCCTGTGATCGATTCGGGCGTGTGGCTTACTCCGCACTTCTGGCTCAACGGGTTCGCGATGATCTTTATTAAAGATCTCTTCGCCGCTGCAATGATCGTTAATATTATTTTTTCATCTCTTACGGTAATATTTTTTTATAAAGTTATACTTCTTTGCTTTGATAAAAAAACAGCTTTCTTCTCGTCACTGATATTTTGCTTTTTTCCATTCCAGGTTTGGCTGAGCTTGTCGGGACTTCCTGAATCCATCTTCTTCTTTTTTGTTATTGCCGGTATCTATTATTTTATAAAATGGAAATTCAACGGAGACTCAGGTAAATATCTTGTATATAGCGCAGCATCTTTTGCATTATCAAATTGCTTCCGCTATGAAGGCTGGCTTTTCAGCGCTTCACTTGTAATGATAGTGATGCTGGATATTGTTGTTCAAAGAAAAATTACAAGGAAAAACATTTACGATATTCTGGTTTCATCTATTTCATTTGTTACGATCATTTGGTGGCTTGTACAAAATTACATTGATCACCAGAATGTTTTCTTCTTCGCGGAGGAGACGACAAAGATCTTCAAGGAATTTAACACAGCCGGATTTCTGCAAAGACTTGTGCAGTATCCGACATTCATATTTTTCATAGCGCCGATCACTACATTCTTTTCGCTTAAAACATCTTTTGAAACTCTGAGAAGTCCCGGTATTACACCGGTAAAAATATTCCTGCTGTTCAATGTATTCGAGCTTGCTCTGCTGATGCTGCAGGGAGTTCTCGGAACCGGCGGCACCAACATGGTTTCACGCTACATAGTTATCAACGCTTTGCTGTTCATTCCTTTCGCTGTCAAACAGGCATTTGAATTCAGAAGGACAGTTGCTGTAAGTTTTGTATTAATGATACTTGTTATAAATGTCATTTGGAGTTTTTACTATCCGCAGCCGTTTCGTGAAGATACTTTTGAAGTCGGTTATCTTTTGAAGAACCTTGAGAAAAAAAATTATATAAAGGATAACGGTAAAATATATTTCGAAGAGGTTCAGGGATATTTTGACGTGTTCGCTATTCAGGCATTGTCCAACAAGCCGTCCAAATTTGTGCTGGGTGATTTCCCAACCATCAAAGCTATTGAAAAGAAAAATAAGAAAACCAAAAGTAACCTGACCGAAGAAGAGCTTAATATTCTTGAATTAAAAAACTACCTGGAGAAAAATAATATTAAGGTTGCGGTGGTCAAGAGCGACAGTTATACTGAAAAGCTCAGAAAGCTCAGCTATAAAAATGAACAGATCGGAGATTATAAATTATTTTATCTCGAGGATTTTGAAACAAATGTCAACGATTCTGCGATATCACTTTTTTCAAAGAACATAATTAAGCTGAGTGAAAATCCAGAACAGGTGAATTTTGAAAAACTGCTCGCTTTAAAAAATTACTCTATTGATAATACAAACTTCGGTCTTAACCCTCAGACTGTAACACTGACATGGGGAGCAGTCAATCCTCACATACTTGACAGCATGGATTACGATGACTTCGAATATGAAAGATATATTTCCGGTATTGATCTGAGATCTGCGGAAACTGATTCAGTGGTTTATTCCACTTACACAAAAATATTTTCGGACAGGAACATTGAAGACTTAATCGAAAATAATGAGGTGAGAAATATAGTTGTACTAAAACCATTTGCCATTCTTAATTATTCTAAAAAATACGGCAGCTCTCCTTTCGAAGGCGGTGTTTACAGAATGAATATACGGCTTGTAGATACCAAGCTTAAAAAAGATATAATAGTATTTAAAGGTGACAGCCTGATGAAGATCGACACTACAGAATTTTCTGATACACTCAAGACTAAAACTGCAGGTGATACTTCTAAAACTCCGGTTAAGAAAATGGCGCAAAGAAACAAAGATACGATCGTCACAACCTATAATCTCGGAACCATCATAGCAATGTTTCCGGATACCGACTACAATAAAGTAGTAAGCATGTCAGGCACTGATATTTATCGAATGCTGATGAGGAACGGCTTACAAGTCTTCTTTTCGCAGAGATATCAGGGCGACCAGTTTTTGAACTGGGTCTTCAATTACTTCTAGACTGGCTTTGGAGATTTGAGGAGATTTGGAATTTGGGATATCGAATTTGAAATTTGGAATATCGGATTTGGAATTTGAAGATTTTAGATGTTAGATTTTAGATTTAATTATTAGAAATACGTTTGCCGTCTGACGTTTGACTTTTCACGTTTGACGTTTGACGTTTGACGTTTGACGTTTGACGTTTGACGTTTGAC
>JBDTLQ010000024.1:0-14294 GCA_039934715.1 Ignavibacteria bacterium
CGACTTCTGTTTTTCCATTGTCCACCGAGTCTGACCCATGAACGGCATTTTCCGATTTTGAATCCGCAAATAATTTTCGGATTGTTCCTTCTTCAGCTTCAGCGGGGTCTGTAGCTCCGATAAGCTTCCTGTAATCCTGAACCGCGTCCTTTTTTTCAAGAGCGATGACGATCACCGGACCCGAGATCATGAACGAAACCAGCTCTCCGTAAAAAGGCAGTTCCTTATGAACCTCATAAAATTTTCCTGCTGTTCTTTCCGTAAGCCTGATCATCTTCATTCCGTGTATGTTAAATCCTGCCTCTGAAATTTTCTGAATAATGATTCCCTGATTCTTTTTCTTTACTGCATCGGGTTTTATAATGCAGAGTGTTCTTTCTGCCAAATTAAGCTGTCCTTTCCTTTATGTTATGTATTTTGTGAATTAGAAATTTTAATATCCAACGCTTCCTGCCGGGGGTTCTTTGGTTTCAACAGAAGTTTCTGCCGGTGCGGAATAATGTGATATGTTGCATTTTTTTAAATTCAGTTTTTTAATAATCAGATCAGTTGTTGAAGGACATGACCCATTGCTTCGAAGTCCTGTAACCGTGCACACACTTCCTTCCTCAACTCCCTCGGGCATTAAGAAATATGCCACAGGAAAATCGAATTCATCATCAGAATAAAGCGCCTGCATAAACTTTCCCCAGATCGGAGCCGCAGCTTTACCTCCCTGTCCGTAACCTCCTCCGAACTTAATCCTTGCATCATCAAATCCTAGCCAGACACCCGCGACAAATTGCGGAGTAAACCCGACGAACCATGCATCGCCGAAACTTTGTGTCGTACCCGTCTTGCCTGCTGCAGGTCTGTGAAAATATTGTCTTACACTTGTCGCCGTTCCGTAATCAATTACATCTTCCATCATGTCGCTCATGATAAAAGCAACATCTTCACTCATTGCCTCACGGGTTTCAGGATGAAATTCTTCAATGATCTTTCCATTCCTGTCTTCAATTTTTGTGATCGATATCGGTTCTACCCAAATGCCTTCATTTGCAAGTGTACCGTATGCATTCGTTATCTCCAGCGGTGAAACCTCTCCTACACCAAGCGGAAGGGACATTACATTCGGAAGTTCGGAATTAATTCCCATCTGATGAGCAAGCGCGATCACTTTGTCCATCGGGGCAAGCTCCATTCCTGTTCTGACCGCTATCACGTTTATTGATTTAGCGATACCTTCTCTCATTGAAATACTGCCTCCCGTACCGCCTCCTTTGGGAGACCATGTCTGTCCGCCTACATTTACAACTATCGGATCATTTGAGATCATATATCCCGGAGAATATCCGTTCATTACAGCTGTTGAATAAACAAATGGCTTGAACGAAGAACCGGGCTGTCTTTTTATCTGAGTGACATGATTCAACCCATACTTAAATGTATTATTCGGATTTGCCCCAACCATTGCTTTGATCTCGCCGGTCTTGGGATTCATCACTACAAATCCAACCTGCACTGTCGTTGCCAGTACTTTAACAGAATCAATGAAGGCTTTATTATTTTTAAGCCTGTCAAAAATTTTCTTTCGTTCATCTTCCGTCTTTGCTTTTTTATAATAATCAGATTGCTTGATGGTTCTTTCTACATCATCGCTGAGTATATCTTTATTGTAATTCCAGTTCCAGTATCCGTTGAATGATTTCTGAAAAGGACCAAGCTGTGCTCTGACCGCATCCACCGCGTGTTTCTGAAATCTTGTATCAAGCGAAGTATAAACTTTCAATCCGTCCCTGTAAAGATCATATCCGTATTTCTCCGCTTTCTTTTCGAGCTGCTGTCTGACATACTCTGTGAACTGCGGAGCGAATGAGTTAAAGCTTCCGTAATCTTTCTTCAAACTTATTTTCAATGGATCATTGACCGCTACATCAAGATTTTCTTTAGTAATGAATTCAGATTCATACATTTCATTCAATACAAGATTTCTTCTTTTCAACGCGGCTTCCTGATTATCAACCGGATCATAATTTGAAGGCGACTTCAGTACTCCAACCAGTAAAGCACACTCGTCAAGTGTAAGGTCTTTAGCGCTTTTATCAAAATAGGTTTGAGCTGCAGCTTCGACACCGTAAGCACCCTTACCAAAGTAAACCGTGTTAAGATAGTATGCGAGAATTTCTTCTTTAGTATATGTTCGTTCGATCTGAACAGCTGTCATGGCTTCACGAAGCTTCCGGTTCAGAGATATTTCATTTCCGATATCCTTGTATAAATTTCTTGCGAGCTGCTGTGTTATCGTCGAGGCGCCTTCTTTTGTAAGACTTCCCCGCAGAATGTTTTTGAAGAAAGCCTTAAATATCCTGTCAACATCAACGCCCCAGTGATCATAGAATTTTCTGTCTTCGGTAGCAATGAGTGCCTGGATCATGTCCTTTGGAATATTGTCGAGTGTGACCTTAGTACGGTTCTTTAGAAAAAATTTGTCGATGAGTTCACCATCCACCGAATAGATCTTTGTAGCTTCTTCAAGTTTGGGATTTTCCAGTTCTGCCAGAGAAGGCAGGCCCTGTGAAAGGAATACCATGTAACCGCAAAAGATACATATTGCGATGACAGTTACAATTACTAAAAGCCTGATGAAGTTGTTTGAATTTTTTCGGGATCTTAATTTTTTGTTTCTGTAATTCTTGTCGGAAAAATATTTATTTAATTCCTCGTCGCTGTATTTATTATTTTTATCCAAATTAATTTTGATTGCAGGGCGATATCTTAATGCCTGCTGTTACCCTTTACTTTTGTTTATAATCGTAAAATTTTTTCAGTTCAAATTCATTATTTCTAAAAACGCCATATGTAAAATATTCTATCCAGTCGCCAAGATTGGCATAGTATCCTTTTCCATGGGTTAGCAGCTGAGGCTGATGGCGGTGTCCCATGATCACATAATCAAATCCTTCATCTATCTTCTTAAACGCATACTCTTTCATTCCATCCTGTTCCGAGTAATCCTTTGTATCGGTATGGTTCCTCGAAGTTTCAGAAGTACCTTTTGCAATGCGGATACCGATATCAGGATGGATCAGGGAATAAAGTATCTGGCTGACATTATTTCTCAGAACTTTTTTTATGATCCTGTAACCCAGATCTTTATGCGCAAATCCGTCGCCATGGTGTATGAAAAATTTCTTTCCTTCTATCTCTCTTTCAATGTGCGTGTGACAGATATCAATTCCAAATTCATCCTTAAAAAAGCTTCCCTTCCAGAAGTCATGATTGCCCGCGATGTAATTTATCTTAATGCCGTTTTCTACAAGCTCGGAGATCTTTGTAAAGAGCCTGTAATAACCTTTAGGCACTACCAGCTTATATTCGATCCAGCAGTCAAACAGGTCACCGACAATGAAAATTTCCTTCGCGTCTTCCTCTGCCTTTGATAAGAACTCTACTACTTTTGATTCCTTTAATTTTTCTTTTTCCGCAGATTCTAATCCAAGATGTACATCAGAAAAAAAATAATATGCATCCCCCATTATTTCAGATAATTATTCATATGGCATTTGATCCTTACAAATAAGACACAAAGACACAAAGAATTTTCGAGTGACTTTGTGCCTTTGCAATAATTCTTTACAAAGCATTAGTAAAGTTTATTTTACTTTTATCTTTGCAGTAAAGGTTCTGTTCCCGATCTTACAAACTCCGTCTGCGGTTGAGCAGTATCCGAATTTTACATTTCCCGAGATAGTAAGTGTGGATCCGCTGGCGGCATCACCCGGTACAGTGAAATTATATTTTACTTTTGAGTTGCTGATATAATCTCCTTCACCTCCGGAATAATCCTGAACTCCCTGACCCTCCACTTCACCTGAAGATAAACTTACTGTAACCTCAGGATCTTTTGGAATTTTTACTTTAGCCCCTGTTTTAAAATTAAGGGTTAAAACTCCTGATTCTCCCGGATTGTAAGATTTTTTATTTGGTGAAGCTGAAATTGAAGGAGCATCCTTCATACCCGCAAGATCAAATCCCATGAACGGAATTAATATTATTATCGCGAGTAAAATTGCTGAAAATTTTACTTTGTTCAATTTATATCCTCCCCGGCCAATTTCGACAAATGTCTGCAAGCCATTGATTATTATTTAATAAAATATACTCATTTTTCATTTTTTATACAAAGACAAAACTGTTGTCCCTGTACCGGTCAATAACGGCTGATCATATAATTTTCCGGCTGCCCATTGGTAAAAACATTATGTGATTCGATATAAGCGTAAGCATTATGATTATGAATGCTTTCAAAATTTTCCGCTTCCACGCTATACCATATTATACTGTTATTTTCCTTTAACCTGACCACGATATTCCTCACAAGATCTTCAACAAACACCGGGTTTTCATACGCCCTCTCAGTCACAAATTTTTCATCTTCGCGTTTTAAAAGTGAATAAAGCTCACAACTTGCACTGCTTTCTACAATTTCAATTAGATCCTCGATCCATACGGTATCCTTAAACCGGACAGATACGGTCACCTCTCCCCTTTGATTATGCGCACCGTACTTCGAAATATTTTTTGAGCACGGGCAAAGTGTAGTGACCGGAACTTTGACAGTTAGAATGAAATCCTTTTTATCATTATTCCTTACTGCATGAAACTTTGCAACGTAATCGATCAGGGAAGCTTTCCCGGAAGTTGGTGCATGCTTTTCCATAAAATATGGAAATTCGATTTCAATGTGAGACGCATTTGCCTTTAAACGCTTTTGCATTTCAACCAGTATCGTATCAATCGAATCAACATGGATCTCCCTGTCCTTGCTTTGAAGGATCTCCACGAACCTGCTCATGTGCGTTCCCTTGAACTCCTTTGGAAGGTCTACGGTCATAGCAATGGTTGCAATCGTATGTTGAAGCTCCATGTT
Source organism: Ignavibacteria bacterium (assembly GCA_039934715.1). Taxonomy (GTDB): domain Bacteria; phylum Bacteroidota; class Ignavibacteria; order Tepidaquicellales; family Tepidaquicellaceae; genus JAGPCH01. The sequence goes on from JBDTLQ010000024.1 coordinate 4,913, forward strand.
CTTATCCTTTACAACTATTGGATACTTCAGATTCTTTACACCTACTTTATCAATTGGTATCTGACGAATATCGGTTTGATTTTGAATGTCAGGTAATGCCGCGATTTTAGAATTTTCTATCAAAAGATCAGTCAAATCTTTTCCTTTCATGTTGTGAGGTTTTTCAACTTTAGCTGAAACCACTCCAAACAATTTAAAATTTCAATATTTTATTAGCTTTATATCGGGATAATCTGAACAGTCCAAAGAAAGAAAGAAATTCTCAGGATCATTTTTTAAGATCATTTCCCATAAAAACAATTTATCCGTAACAGGCAGTTTATGTTCTTTAAAATTATCCGGATGAATAAATTTAAAAGCGCCTTCATTACATTCGGGCGGAAGCTGATTCAGGTTCTTTGTATATGACATCAGGAAAAGCATTATGTTTCCAATTGCAGGATAGTTCTTATCGGTTACTATCCCCATAAGTTTCCAGTCTTTCTGAGTGGACTTTATCGAACATTCTTCAAATGCCTCCCTTACAGCGCAGCCGGCGGGAGATTCTGCCTCTGCATCATTTAGCTTTCCACCGGGCGGTGACATCAATCCTTTGTTCGGATCTTTTAATCTTTCCATCAGAAGATATTCACCCTTATCATTTTTTATGTACAGTAAAGTGGCAAGCTTCATCAGTTTAATTTTCCTGCTCCCCGTCTTTAAAGCCGAACTTTAATTTTACTTTCTTAAATTCAGGGTTCTTATTTTCATTTTCTATAATAATTATATCTTCCTTCTCTTCATATTTAATTTCAATTCCTGTTTCAGAAGTCTCTCCGGATGACTCAACATCATCCGCTGCACTCCTGTGAGTTTTTTGTTCCGGGCTGATACCTTTAATATCGGGCTGAATCACTTCCTGAATTTCCTCCTCCTCATCAAAAAGATTCAGATCACTTTCAAGTGATTTGATCTCTTTGAGATTTATTGCAGGCTTACTCTCCTCCTTCTGACGTGGCTTTTCAAATTCATCCTCCTTTGTTCCGAGAATTGTAAATTCACCCTCTCCGACATATTCACCGGTTTCTGTCATGTCAACGAAGATCTCCTCCTTTACAGGTTCGGTATCTTCATCGTCAATTGCGTTAAGTCCCATCTTATCTACGCGTCCTCTCATAAGATATTTTTCCTTGAACTCAAAGTATTTACCGGCAGCAAATATTTTTTCGGAAATATCTTTGGATTTTAGACCGGCATCATCAATGTAAGCATAGCTTTTCTTTTTATCTTTCACCATTACTTCGCCTTTCAGCATTACATCGCTTATGTCTTTTGTTGAAAGATTTTTGATTATGAACTCACTGATGTTCTCACTGTCGGGTTCAGGAAATGCCGGAAAATTTCTGAGATCGTTCAGATCAAAAAAGATCATGTCTGCTGATTTATTTCTTTCGATAGAGCCTGTTAAATTTGAAATACCAAAAGCTGTCGCGGGATTAAGGATCGCCATCTGCAGTATGTTTACATATGAAGCCGTGTCTTTTGAAATTAATGCTGAGAGAGTTTTTAGTTCGGATAAAATATCGATACCTGTATAGCCTGTTCCGATCATGATGTTTATTTGTGATGATACTATTTCATTAAGATCGATCTTATCAACGGATAAATTTATATAATCCGAAGGTGATATAAGGACAGAAGATCTTTTCTTTTCAAGAATTTCCATCTCTCCCGGGTTAAGATGGTTAGGATTTGAAATAATTGTATTACCAGAGATCAGTTCCATTTCAGCCAGCACGTTAATAAATGGTCTTCCGAAATCATTCCTTATTGAATCAATGGATTTCCTTGAAAGCGAAGCTTCAACTATCAGCCTTGAGTTGAGATGCGACAGATTTTTTTTTACCGAAGACAACGCGTAATTATTCAGATCATCCTCGATCCTGAATCCAAGCGAAACAAAGTTGTAGTCAATGTCAGTGATCGTATGATCGTAAGCAGTCAGATTATAATACTGATGTATCCATGCCGGGTCAGAAAGGTATTTATCAAAAAAATCTTTTTTAATGGAAGGACTGCTTTCATTTACAAACAGCTCTCCGTTCAGGACCGAACGTGAATAGCTGATCTTTAAGAGGTCAATTAACAGATCTGAATTTTCATTACCCGACAAATAATTGTCAATGAGTTTCAAAGAAAGCCAGGAATTTAAATTTTCATAACTGCATTTTCTGAAAAATATTTTATTAAGAGAATAAGAGGAATTAGAGCTGGCATTAAAAAAGCCCGGCATGACAAGTTTATTTTCCGCGTCGATAATTAATGCATCAGGATTTTTTGCAGCGAACTCTTTTTGATTGAACTGCCTTTCATAATCTATCAGAAAAATTTTATTATTGCGTATGATTATGTTAAAAAACCCCGACCGGCTTTTCCTGTCCAGAGTTAATACAAGCCCGTTCTTGATTACAATATATTTATCCATCATACTTTACAGATCCTCGATTGCAAATTTTTCATTTAATAAAAACTCACTGTTAAACAATTTATTTTCATCATCTTTATTCAATGCAAACTGAAAACCATCACGAACACTGTAAGCTCCGTGTTCACCTTTTGCATTAAGCGCGACAAACCCAACCTGAAATACGTGATCCCTGTTAATGCTCGATAGCAAATTGAGTTTGTAAACCCGTTCGCATGCAAGCCTGCATGCTTCCATCGGACTCTTACCATTTCGCATTAGCTCCACGATCAAAAAGCTTCCGCAGGCCCTTATGCATTCCTCGCCTCTGCCGGTTGATGCGGCGCCGCCAACTTCTCCGTCTACATACAAACCCGAACCAATTATCGGACTATCGCCGACCCTGCCGTGAAGTTTCCAGGCCATTCCGCTGGTCGTGCATGACGCAGAAAGCTGTCCGTCTTTATCAATTGCAACCATCCCGATCGTATCGTGATATCCGTCCTCATTAATTTTATCATGCCCGGATTCGATTATCCTAAAATCATCAGTATGAATTTCTTCAGGTTTTGTACCTTTGGTTAGTTTCCATTCATGAAATCTTTTTATTGATTCAGGTGTGAGAAGGTTTTCCGGCTTGAAGCCGTTCCTGATCGCAAATTCATATGCACCATCGCATGCCAGAATAGTATGTTCGGTGTCTTCCAGTACAAGACGGGCAAGACTGATTGGGTTGTGGATATTTTCTACGCAGATCACCGAACCAATACGCGCCTTCCAGTCCATTATCGCTGCATCAAGAGTAACAACTCCTCTCTCGTCAGGCAGACCTCCGAAACCCACGCTTAGCACTGAGGGATCGTCTTCAGAAACTTTCACACCTTCTTCAACCGCATCGATAGAATTTCCGCCGGCCTTTAGGATTTTATAAGCCGCTTCATTTGCCGCAAGCCCGTGCTTCCAAGTTGAAATTACTATTGGTTTCATTAAAATATTTTTATTCTTTTATTAAGCTTTCGATGTATATTTTACGTCCCGGAGTTTTCCTCTCATGTTTTTACAAGTTCCGAAATAACTTCAAAAGTCCTGTCAAACCTGTATGCAATATTCATATGTCCGTCATTAAATTCCTCATGAATAAATTTTATTTTATTCTTCTTTAGCTTGTCGCAAAAAATTCTCGCCCCGATCTGTAAATTAAATTCATCCCTCAGTCCTGCATCTATGTAAATTAGTTTAAGCTGTTTCAGATTTGAAACAAATTTATCCGCCATTCTTACCGGATCATGCTTAAGCCATCTGTTAAAAACCTTCTCATCAAGCTTTCCGGTTCTTGCATCAAAAGGAAGATCGAAATTATATCCTTTAGATCTCACGGCTCCGGGATTGGGCGAGTAACAGCTTGCCATCCCGATAATATTAATAAGGTTATGAAAATATTTTGGCTTAGGCTGTTTAAAGTTAAATTCTTTTTTTACAAAATCGGCGACCGCATTATCACCCTTTCCGTAATGCTCAATGTCGATAACAAATTTAGGAAAATCCGGGAGGTAGCAGTATTCGAAATACATATCACCAGCTGTGGAACACATAAGACCGAACACATCAGGGTTTGTCATTGCAAGCACAACCGCTCCGTAGCCGCCGCTTGACTTACCGCAGACAGCACGGGAATTTTTGTTTTCTATTGTTGTATATTTTCCGTCTATGTAAGGCACCAGTTCTTTTATAATATAATCCTCATAATTTCCTGTAGCTGATGAATTGATGAATTGGCTTCCACCGTACTTTGTAATGCAGTCCGGCATTACAACGATCATTTCCTTCATGATCCCCGAAGAGATCAGTCTGTCAAGACGCTGCTGAATATTCTCGGAAAGAAAACTTACATTAAGATTCATGATTCCCTTGCCGGTATATCCGGATAATAAATAGATGACAGGAAATCTCTTGTTTGCTCTTCCATAAGACGGCGGAAGGTAAACCGGAAATTCTCTTAATGAAGGATCTCCAAGCGGATTGGTTTTTAAAATTCTGCTATCGAATTTTTCTAAGACTATAGTGCCGGCTGCTTTCATTGATTTGAGTGATAAGTTTATGTCCGCTTTAAATCTTCTTTCACAGTTATTTTTATATTACTCTTCTCACCTTCGATCACCCTTACTTTGTATCCGGCATTCTCCGCTACCGATGATTCATCCGTACAGGTAAAGCCGGCCTTGTACGCCTTATCAAAAGACTTTTTCAATATATCAACTGTAAATGCCTGAGGAGTCTGGACTGTCCACAGGTTTTTTCTGTCGATGGTCTCGGTTACAAAGTTTTTCCCGTCAACTTTCTTTAACGTTTCAGACATCCGCATTCCCGGGATCACGCATTTGAATTTTTTCGTTTCATTAATCAGCTCATTAATTTTTTTTGAACTGATAAATGGTCTTACAGAATCATGAACAAGAACGATATCATCTGCTTCGCATTCCAGATTCAACAGTGCATTGTAGACCGAATCCTGCCTTGTCTTTCCGCCCTCAACGATCTTTTTGACTTTACGGAAATTATTCTTTTTTATTAAGGTCAGAAGTTTTATAAAATATTCCGGCTGTGCAGAAATTATTATTTCGTCTATTAATTTAATACTGTGAAATTTTTCAATAGCGAGAACAATTATTTCTTTACCGTCAATTTTTAAAAATTGTTTTGGCGTTCTGCCTCCGAATCTTTCGCCGCTTCCGGACGCCGGGATGATAACCTTTACTTTCAAATTTAGAATTTAAATACCATGCATTCAAAATTAATCATTTAATATTCTTATTACGATAATAATATTAAGCCTGATAAATTCTGATAAATCTGATAGAATCTGTTTCAAAAAATAAGATGAATAGAGAAGATCATTTTTTATAAATAAAAAAAGGGACGACATACATCCGTCCCTTTTGGAAAGTAACAACAATGGTGCTTTTTATTTTAAAAGGATCATCTTCTTTACTTCGGAAAAATTGCCCGCCTCAATTTTGTAAAAATAAATCCCGCTCGCAAATCCACTTCCATCAAATTTAACTTCATAAATTCCGGAGCCTTGTTTTTCATTTACTAAAGTTCTTATTTCCATCCCGGTTGAATTATAAACTATTAGTTTCACGTCTGACGTTTGACCTTTGACGTCTGACGGGATCTGATAACGAATTATCGTTGACGGGTTAAACGGATTCGGAAAATTTTGCGAAAGAGAAAAATTTTCAGGTATGTTTCCGGAATTATTATTTGTATGAGTAAGTGTTGACTGAGCACTTTTGAAGACCCCGTTATAATTTGTAATTCCAAAAATGTATCCGGCATTATTGAAGGCAAATTTATTTATGTAATCTCCTTCTGTTAAGCCGGAATTCCGGAGTGTCCATGAAACTCCTGTATTAGTTGTGAGATAAACCTCGCTTCCGACTGCTGCAAAGATATAACCAAGACCGTTTACCGAGATTGATGAGAAGCCTGTAGTGTTCCAGCTGCCGTTAGGTATTTCATTCCATGTTACACCTCTGTCGGAGGAATAGTGAATGTGCGTACTGAAAGTTAAATAAATATTTTTACCCGATGCAGTGAGATTCTGTACATCAAAAAAACTTCCCAGCAAATTTTCATTCCAGCTGAAGCCGTTATCAGTGCTTGATAATAATGAAGCTTGAAATTCCTGATTAAGTCCGGCAACAAATAAATTTCCTTCGGCATCAATTGCAAACTGACTCATTCCTGCTGACTCCGGCTGCAAAACTTTTAACCAGTTAAAACCATGATCAATTGACCTGTAAACTTCCATTGTATCAACAAAAGCTCCCGGAAGGCTTACCGCGTATGTCGATCCGTCCGGTGAAGATCTAATTATTTTAATAGCTGCGTCTTCCGATATCCCGGTTGAAGATGGAAACCATGATTCTCCAAAATCCGACGATCGGTATATCTTTGAATGATAGACGCCTGCAAGAAGACTGTGATCCTGTGCGAGATAAACAGAGTAAGTGATAGGAGAGGGAAGACCGTTAATTCTCTTTAACCAGGTGGATCCGTTATCGAAAGAGTACTGAATACCATTGTAGCTTGCAGCAAAAATTTCTTCTCCGTATGAGAATGCGAGCGAGCTCACACCGGGAAGATTCAAATTGTAATTCTTTTCACTCCATGTGATGCCGTTATCAACGGACTTGAGAACTCCATAATTTTTTGTTGACAAATAGATCATACTGCCGGTGGAAATTATTGAACTGATCCTGTTGCCGGATTCACTTGTGTAAATTTCAGTCCATGAAGAACCGGAGTTTACTGATTTGTAAAGTTTTCCGTTATTGGTTGATGCGAAATAATTATTCTGATCATCGCGGTAGAGTTTTGAAATACTAAGATCGGAAATACCGTTATTGACCGGTTCCCAAGTTGTTCCATTGTTCGAGGTTTTGTAAACCCCGCTTCCGTTCACACTTGCTATAAGAATGTTATTATCAAACATTAATGACGAGACATTCAGGGTTGGAAGATTTCCGTTGATCATCGTCCATGATGATCCGTTGTTATCAGAATAATAAACTCCGTTGCTTGTAGCTGCATAAACTAAACTTCCATTGAAAGCATAATCAGCCGGTACCTTTTCCGGACTTCCGATTGAGATACGATTGAAAGTTGTACCGCCATTAAATGAAACGTAACTGTTCACATACACATGACCTGTAGGGCCAACTTTTGCAACTACGACTGAAGCCCACGAACCGCTGTGAGGTGCTACATTGATCGGATTAAAATCCCAGCTCTGACCGCTGTTTGCGGTCCACCATATTCCTCCCGAACTTTTACCAACATAAACAATACCCGAAGGACTGATGTCCATGCAAAGATTGGAGTTGGCAATTGATTCAGGCACCTCAGACCAGGTCTCCGCGCCGTTTCCGGATTTATACAGACCTTCATTTCTTAATGCAAAAAGATCACCGGTGGAATTTTTCTGAACACTGATCACTTCGCCTCCAAACGGACCGTTAAGCTTTGACCAGTAATCCTGTGAATGAATAAAATAAGTGAGGTTGAGAAATATAAAGGGAAAGATGAGTTTGTAAATGAAAGTTTTCATACGGGGAATTTTTTAAATTTGAAAATCTATCTCATCAAAACTATTTAAATTGAATCTTATAAGCAAACAAAAATAACGGAATGTGTAGGCTTCAAAATTATTGATTTTAATATTGATCAGATGAGTTAATTCAAAAAAAAATCCCGGACCAAAAAACATTTATCCGGGATATAAATTGAATTAAAAATAAATTTATACTATCAGCATTGCGTCGCCATAGCTGTAGAATCTGTACTTTTCTTTCACAGCTTTCTTATAGGCCTTCATTATAAGATCTCTCTCAGCCATTGCGCATGCAAGCATCAATAAAGTGCTTTGAGGCATATGAAAATTCGTAATAAGCCTGTCAACAATTCTTAAAGACATTGGAGGATGAATGAATTTATCAGTCCATCCCTTACCCCATCTTACCTGCCTGCTTGTGATCACATTGGTTTCAAGAACCCTTGCTACTGATGTTCCGACCGCTATGACTTTTTTTCTCTTTGCTATCGAATTGTTAATTATGTCCGCTGATTCTTTTGACATCTCGTAATATTCGGAATCCATTCTGTGTTTTGAAAGATCCTCAACCTCAACAAGACGGAATGTTCCAAGTCCGATATGAAGTGTAAGATAAACTATTTTCACACCTTTGGCTTCCGCTTTTTTAAGAAGGTCTTTTGTAAAATGCAGACCTGCGGTTGGAGCAGCGACAGAGCCTGTATGCTGTGCATATACTGTCTGGTAATCCTCTTTATCTTTTTCAACGGATTCACGTTTTATGTAAGGAGGCAGCGGTGTCTTTCCCAGCTTCTCAATATATTTTGAGAAATCCCCCTGATAGTTAAATCTTACTATCCTTCCTCTTGATGTTGTATTGTCTATTACTTCGCAGTATAAATTTTTTGTAAAAAATATCCTGTTGCCTATTCTGACTTTTCTAGCCGGGTCTACTACTACATCCCAAATGTTTTCTTCAGCTGATAATTGTCTCAAAAGAAAAACTTCTATCTTGGCTTTTGTCTTTTCTTTGGTTCCATAAAGCCTGGCATTGAAAACCTTCGAGTCATTCAAAACAAGTACATCCCCTTCGTCCATGTAATTAATAACATCCTTGAATTTCTTCGTTTCTAATTCACCAGTGTTCTTGTTTACTATCATCAGCCTGCATGCATCTCTTGGATTCTTAGGGACCTTTGCTATTAAATTTTTTGGAATCGGATACTTAAATTGTGAAAGTTTCATTTATTATTTTTAATTGTTATTGGGTAAAAAAATCGTAGGTTACTTTTTTCCAAACCTGATTATTTATTTATATTGTAAAATGCTTTGATCCCCGGATAAACCGCCCCGGTTCCAAGCTCTTCTTCAATCCTCAAAAGCTGGTTATACTTTGCTACACGATCTGTCCTTGACAGCGAACCTGTTTTTATCTGACCTGCATTTGTGGAAACCGCGATATCTGAAATTGTTGTATCTTCGGTTTCACCGCTTCTATGGCTGATCACCGCGGTATAGCTGTGCGTCTTTGCGAGCTCGATCGCGTTCAATGTTTCGGTGAGAGTACCGATCTGATTTACTTTTATGAGAATGGAATTACCAATGTTCCTGTCAATCCCTTTCTGAAAAATCTCCGTATTGGTTACAAAAAGATCGTCTCCGACAAGCTGGATCTTTTTGCCAAGTGCATCTGTCAGCATCTTCCAACCGTCCCAGTCATTTTCAGCCATCCCGTCCTCTATGCTGATCAAAGGATAATCCTTCACGAGCTTTTCATAAAGCTTTACCATTTGTTCGGAAGACTTTGAGGGAATGTGCGACTTATAAAATTCATATTTACCATT
>JBDTLQ010000025.1:0-14127 GCA_039934715.1 Ignavibacteria bacterium
TAGTTTATGTTTAAAAGTTAGTGTTGAATTCTTAAATCGTTTTGGACGGATGTGATATAAAGAAGTATCATCCCTGATTTTTGTATCAATTTGGAATTACTAAATTCCTTTATAAAACTTATATTTGTACAATCTTGAAGAAATAAATTTATGACCTTAAATCTGGAAACAGTTCTGTTTCTTTCACTTAGTATAATGGCGGTGATCTCAGCAATAATAATGATCACGCGGAGAAATCCTATTTCAAGTGCGTTATATCTTATACTAAACTTCTTTACGATCTCCGGGCTTTTCCTTCTTTTAAAGGCGCAGTTCATCGCGATCATCCAGGTGCTTGTGTACATGGGCGCGATCATGGTTTTATTCCTGTTCGTGATAATGCTTTTGAATCTTCAGGATGAAAAAAAACTTACCGAAAAATATTCATATAAAAAACTAACGGCTGTCCTTCTCTCGATCTTTCTGTTTTGTCTTCTGGGATTTACGATCTATTTCGGTTTCGGCACCAAGTTCAAAGGCATATCCGATAAGGCTGTGGAGCTTGGGACCGCTGAGTTTCTGGGAACAGAACTCTTTACTAATTATTCATTTCCGTTTGAGCTTGCTTCGTTTTTATTGTTAGCAGCAATTGTGGGTGCAGTAGTTCTTGCAAAGAAAAAATTCGACTGATCTATATCGAATCAAAACCTGTATAACTCCTTAACACTTCAGGAATAATAATATTTCCGTCCTTTGTCTGATTTGCCTCAAGCAATGCAACCATCAATCTTGATGTTGCAAGTCCAGAACCATTCAGAATGTGTACAAGTTCAGTCTTTGTTTTATTATTATCCAATAATTTTTTGTATCTCACTGCCGCGCTCCTTGATTGAAAGTCAGTGCAGTTGCTTACTGAAGAAGTTTCCAGCCATTTATCCTCGGCGTAAGACCAAACTTCTATGTCATAACATTTACTCGCGGCAAAACCAATATCCGCAGTACAAAGCTCGATGACCCTGTAATAAAGATCAAGATTATCGAGAATACCGCATGCGTGTTTTAACATCTCTTCCATTTCATCATAAGAATTTTCGGGGCGGCAAAAATTCACCAGTTCAACTTTATTGAACTGGTGAACTCTGAGAAATCCTTTTGTCTCCTTACCATAACTTCCGGCTTCCCTTCTGAAACAATTTGTAAAACCGCAATATTTTACCGGCAGATCTTCCTGTCTGAGTATTTCATCGCGGTGAATACTCAGTATCGAAACTTCAGCTGTAGGTAATGCATAAAGATCATCCTTCTCCATGTGATACATATCTTCTTCAAACTTCGGTATCTTCTCGGCCGCTTCCATTGATGCGCGGTTTACAAGCACAGGAGTCAGTACTTCCCTGTAGCCGTTCTTTCCCTGCTCATCGAGCATGAAATTTATTAATGCTCTTTCGAGACGGGCTCCTTTATTTTTATATAATGGAAATCCGCTTCCTGAAATTTTTGTACCTCTTTCAAAATCCAGTATATCGAGCGTCTTGCCCAGCTGAACGTGATCCTTTAAATTGAAGTCAAAGTTTTTTTGCTCACCGCGTATAAATATTTCGACATTATCCTTTTCTGATTTACCAATGGGAACGGAATCATCCGGAAGATTAGGTACATACTTCAGTAACAGATCAATATCCTTATCATATTTTCTCAGTTCGGCATCCTGAAGCTTTATATCGTCGGATACTTTTTTCATTTCAGAAATTTTCTCCGCGCTGTCCTGTTTGTTTTTTTTCATCACTGCAATTTCATCAGAGACCTTGTTCCTCATTTCCTTAAGCGTTTCCGATTTGTGTATAAGCTCTAAACGGCTTTTATCCAGCTCAAGGATCTTGTCGATAACTGTGGCGTCTTCGTTCCTCAGAGCTAATTTATCTTTTACAAACTGCGGGTTATCTCTTATTAATTTTATATCGAGCATGATTTTTTATTTTTATTTCAATATCCTAACTGAAACTTAAGCAGTCTCAGGCCTTCGGTTGAATCCATCGGTTTAAAGCCAAGTTCCGATTCCATCTTGGTAGTGATCAGACCTGATCTTAATGGTCTTGGAGCCGGCTGATTAAGACTCTTTGTTGTTATCGGCAGTACAAATTCCTTATTGAATTTAAAAACCTCGCACATTTTCATAGCCAAGTCAAATCTCGAGAGTATATCCGATCCTGCAATATTATAGATGCCTGTGCAATTGTTTTCAATGATCTTTAATGTTCCGAAAGCAAGATCGTCAACCATTGTTACATTACTAACCTGGTCAGTAACAATATTTACCGGCTGGCTGTTTTTCAGCTTGTCGATCATCCACAGTACAAAGTTAGGCTTTACATTATTTCCGATCCCGTAAAGCACAAGAGTTCTGACGATCGCCGACCTGACATCGCTTGTTATTAACGCATTCTCGCTTGCGAGTTTTTCTCTTCCATAAAAGGAGATCGGGGATGGGACCGAATCCTCTGTATAAGGACCGTTCTTTCCGTCAAATATGTAATCGGTAGAAAAATGTATGATCTTTGAATCATTCCTTCTTGCTGCAATGATAATATTCTTAACACCATCAACGTTTACCTTCCACGTCATCTCTCTTTCGGTTTCACATTTATCCACATTAGTATATGCAGCACAATTAATGATAACATCCGGCAAATAAAACTCCACCATTCTTTTTACATCATCCTTCTTTGTAATATCAAGCTGCCGGTATGTATGACCATAATCAAGATAAGACTTCTCCTCAAATGAAGTCTGGATCAATTCTAAATCAGTCTCCCGCGTAAACAAAGACGTGATTGCCTGACCTAATAATCCGTTCGAACCTGTTATTAATATTTTCATTTGGTTTTAATATTCCAAAGTAATTTTTGCAAGTAAGCAGTAACTTCTTTCAACTACTTAACTTACTTAACTCACTTAACTTATGAACTGCTACTTAAGATTATGAAGTTCACCGATTCCTTCAAGGGATGCGTTTAAAGAAGCCATTCTGTTAGCATAATGAATACTCTTTATGAAATCCTGATTTACAGAATAATCGAGTGTAAACGCTGAAGCAAATACATCACCGCAGCCGGTCGAATCAGCAAAGTGAGGATTCTCAATAGCGGCTATTTCATTGAGGTCAAGGTCATAAAATTTTTCGGATCCGTAAGTTTTTTCCTTTTTTGTAAATCCTGAAACTCCGTTGATGCCTCTTGTTATGATAACACCTTTAACGTCATAATTTTTGTTAAATAAGATCTCTTCGGATATTTTATATTCTTTCAGCTTTTCCCTGGATAGCGTAGCGATTTCAAATTCATTCATCTGCACCGTATCAGAGTTAGTGCACCATTCAAACCAGTTATCTACATGAGCATGAACTCTGGTCCCGTTTTCCTTTGTCTGCATTACAATATTATGTATGTCAATATGAATGAATTTTTTGAAATTCTTTCTTAATTTTTTCAAAGTATCAATAGTGATGTCAATACCCGATATCATATTTACAAGGATAGCGTCAGCCATGTTCAGAAAATTTTCGCATTGCACGTAGTCGAGAGTATAAGTTGGCTCGGACGAAGTTTCAACTCGCGCGCTCTTATCCGAGTTGTAATTATTATAATATAAAAAAACTTTTCTTGTCGGATGCTTCACCTTATTTATCCCGTAAGTTTTTATATTAGGATATTGGCTGAAGATCTTTGTAATATTGTCAAACTCATCCTCGCCGAGATTCATGACAGGAATAATATTATCACCTGCTTTTGCAAGCACCGCCATGCTTATTGTCGAGTAAAGAATCCCGCCATAGCCTTGAATTACCTCGCTATTGGATTTCTGAATGACATCAACACATGGTTCCCCGATTATCAGATAATTCATTTTTTTATTTTAAAAATTTCTTCAATAATTTTCATGACATCCGCCGGAAGTTCGAGACCGGATGCTTTTACATTTTCTTTAAGCTGAGAGACCTTTGTAGCTGAAGTGATCACACTTGATACAATTTTTTTCCGAAGACACCATGCCAATGCAAGATTGGATGCAGTAGTGTTCATTTCATCCGCGATCTTAATAAGTTTTGCAACTTTCGCAAGGTTTTCATCGGTTGAAAATTTTTTCACGAAAGAATTACTTTTATTGTCCATGAGCCTCGAGCTTTTATCTTTTTTGTCCGTATTATATTTTCCTGTCAATACACCTTGTGCCATCGGTGACCATACTACAAGTCCGATGCCCTGCGATTCGCAATAATCCATTACTCCGTTTGTTTCAATATCCGGAACCAGCAAATTGTACTGAGGCTGATCGCTGACCGGCTTATACAGATTGTTTTTCTCACAAACTTTGACAGCCTCACTGATCTGTTTTTTTGTCCATTCACTTACTCCCCAATATAAAATTTTTCCCTGTTCAATAAGAGTATTGAATGCCCTGCATGTTTCTTCCACAGTTGTTTCAGAATCATATCTGTGACATTGATAAAGATCAATATGACCGGTTCTGAGATTTTTCAAAGAATTGTGAACAGACTCAAAGATATGCTTGCGGGACAATCCCCTGTCATTCGGCCTATCGGATAACGGCCAGTAGCATTTGGAAGCAATGAACAGGTCATGTCTTCTGAATTTACTCAATCCCTTTCCGAAAGACTTTTCCGCTTTTCCTTCTGAGTAGACATCCGCGGTATCAAAGAAATTTATTCCATTGTCAAACGCCGTATCGATCAGACTATTGCCGGTTTTTTCGTTAACTGTTCCTCCGACTGTGAGCCAGTTGCCAAAACCGATGACACTTACTTTAGCACCGCAATTTCCTATTCTTCTGTATTCCATATAAATTTATTTGGGGAAATTTTTATTCTTATTCTGAATTCTCCCGTTTTTTGATCCGTCAAAATTTATTGTGACGGAACCCTGATTTGTGATTCCCAGATTTTGCACATTGCAAATTGCATACTCTATACAAAATAGATCATAAATAATGCTTATGCCTCCGGAAAAAGATGAAGGCTGAGTTCCTACTCCCGCTCTCAGATCAATAAAACTATTAACTGAATATTCCAGACCGCTTCGGAATGACAACGGATATCTGACATCTTTTTCTATTTCAAGCACGACATTCAGACCGGGCTTTGGTTTTATTGTAATACCTGTTCTGTAAACCTGTGCAAGCTTTTGTTTTGATACTCCGATCTTTGTGCCGGAAATATTTTTTACAAAAACCCCCCAATTAAGAAAATCAGTAATACAGGCGATGGCTCCTGCGTCCGCGCCAAAAGCGGAAGCAGAATTATAATTCTGAATTTTGAGATTATAATAATTTAAATTCAGTCCGTAAAATATTTTATCATGGAAATTATTTCCGTAGGATAAAATAACACTTGTCTCTCTGTATAGATCAAATCCAAAAGTTTTCAAACCAAGACCAAGTGTTCCGATCTTCAGCGGCTCTGCATATGTAAGAGCTGCAGTTGAAATTTGAGTGACCCCAAGAGTTGAAGGACTATAAAAGACAGAGATCTCTCTGTATTTGAGCTGTCCTAATCCCGAGGGATTGTAAAAAACCGCGAGTGAATTATCCGACAGGGAAGTAAACGCTCCGTTTAAACCAATTGGCCTGGCCCCAATGTCGGTATTTTCAAACTGTGCCAAGGAACTTTTTAATGCAAAAAAACCTATAACCAGTGTTAATCCTATCATCTTCATCGTCATTCAATTTAATGTATTGATTCTTAATGGTAAGAATCCAAAATTTATCGAAAGAAATTTAATCTAAAGAGACAGAAAATGCAAAGACAAATTAAATGGTTTTCAATTTTCCTAATAATTTTAATAACGCATCTAAATAAATCTTATTCACAGCAGCAGGATCTCAATGTGGAAGTTAAGGTAACAATGGATCAGATACCTCCGGCAGCACAGGAGAAGCTTGTTAACTTTAAACAAAAAGTTGAGGATTATTTAAATAAAAATAAATATCACGACGAAAAGATCACTCCTATACAGGTTCAGATGGAATTCAATTTTACCGGTCTAGATCTTGTTTCATCCACTTATCAGGCGAAGCTGTTCATTGCAAGTAAACGCGAGGTCTATGACCCATTCAAACCTCAGGCGGAAAAGTATTCAGTTGCCTTCAGATTTTTAGACGAGAGGTGCGAATTTTATTACAATGAAAATCTACCTTTCATAAAAAATGATTACAGGTTTGATTCATTTCTCAGTCTGCTTGATTATTACGCGTATATGATAGTCGGGTATGATGAGGATTCATACTGGCCGGATAAAAGGGGAAACAAATTTTTTCAAAAAGCACTCGACATCTGCAATAAGGTTACCGGCTCGGCAAAGGGCTGGAATGAGACAGGCGGGGGATCAAAACCTTCACGGCTTCAGCTTGTTCAGGAAATCCTTGATATAAGATTTGAAGGTTTCCGTAAATCCTACTTCGAGTACATGTGGACGGGAATGGATTCACTTACAATAAATAAAGATCACGCGTTTAAGAATATCCTCGACGCGATCGAATCCATAAGCAATATTAAGAAAAAAGAAGTTAAGTCTTTTAACATCGACATCTTTTTTGATTCAAAAGCAAATGAGATCGCCGAGACCTTCATTGATTACGGTAACCGGAGTGTTTATGATAAGCTGATAGATTTTGACCGCTCGCATCAAAGCATTTATGAAGAAGCGAGAAAGCGTGCCCGGTAAGGTATAACTAAAAAGCTATTATATGAATAGAAAAATATAAATGCTACTGCTGTTAATATTTTTTTTTTGCAGTAACCTTTGCCTCCATTCACAGTACAAATCACAAAAGATCGACGAGCTGATAAATAAATATTTCGAATACAGCCAGCATCAGGTCAGATTTTTTTTTAACACTCCATCCTATTCCTCTCATTTTTCATTCTTAAATAAGTAAAAAGATTTTCATTGCAGTCCAAATTATTTTTCTCTTTTGAAATTTATATGTTTTATTGTCCCAGTGAAATATTTTTTTGGTTTTTATAAATTAACCCTTAAAACTTTTTTTGACCGCAAGGGGTGCGCAAAGAAATCAAAAATTTATTATAAAAATGTTCTTTTTCAATTAAGAAACTTAATCTTTGGGGCTATGCATGTCTTTGCGTTCTTAGCATTTAAAATTAGATATTTCCAAATGTAAACGCTTTGGACAGACAATGAAAGATTTTTTGTTAGTAAAACCTTTTGTCAATTTTATATTAGGTCTAAATTAGGTATTTTCTTTTAAATAAATATATACAAGGAGGAAAAATGAAAAGAAATTTACTTGTTCTATTTGCATTATTAGCTTTATTTTCAATCAAAGCAAATGCTCAATTCAAAAACTACGGTATTAAGGGAGGCGTTCAATACCAGCAGCTTCTGCCGTTTTCGGAATACTCGGCAGCTTACTCTTTTCTCGGAAGAGCCTTTATTAATTTCGAGCTGACCAACAATATCTCAATCGATATCGGAGCTGGTTATGGTCAGTATAAGACCAATGACGATATTCACACCCGATCACCTGTCGGTACGTCTACCACAACAGACAATTTTGTAAAGACTGAGATCATTCCTGTTGATCTCAGATTAAAGTTGACTCCGTGGGCACGAACTGCAATTAATTGGAATCCATACTTTTATGTCGGCACGGGAGTTTTGCATTACAAAGTTAAAGAGGTTCCTGACATTAACATTCCTGAGTATAAAAGTTTTCCTGACAGTTATACAGGTTTTGGTTCTTTGGGTTTTGGTACTGAAGTAAAAATGGGAAAGAATGTCTTGCTTGATTTTAGTGCAGGCGCCTCATATTTTTTTACTGACAGGCTGAATAATTTTGTAAGTGAAAGTCTTGAAGACGCGGAAGGACATATAGCAGTTGGTATTTCTTTTGCAGGAAATGATGACGGCAATCTCGATCCTGATGGTGACGGACTGATAAATATGAGAGAGGAACAGATCGGAACTGATCCGTTGAATCCTGACTCGGACGGTGACGGACTAAAGGACGGTGCTGAAGTTGATCAGTATAAAACTAATCCTCTGAATAGAGATACCGATGGAGACAAACTCACTGACGGTGAGGAAGTTTTAACTTATTCTACTAATCCACTCAATATGGACAGCGATGCTGATAAGTTAAATGATTATGATGAAGTAAAAGTCTACAACACACTTCCCAATGACAGTGATACAGATAATGATAATTTATCGGATGGTGAAGAGGTTCTTACATATAAGACTGACCCCAAAGTTGTTGATACCGATCTTGGTTCGATCGGAGACGGAGTTGAGGTTGGCAGAGGTACAAATCCTTTGAATCCTGCAGATGATCTTCCTGTAGTTGTGGCTCCTCCGATCTCGGTTGGAACAGTTATAATACTTGAAGGAATTAATTTTGCAAGCGGTAGTGCAGAGATCTCATCAGGATCCGAAGCACCTCTTGAATCCGCATTAAAGACGATGAGAGACAATCCGAATATTGATGTTGAGATCAGCGGTCATACTGATAACAGGGGCGGAAGATCTTACAACGAAAATCTTTCATTGAACAGAGCTGAATCTGTAAAGAGCTGGCTGGTAAGTAACGGCGTCAGCGCCTCAAGGATAGAAACCAGAGGATATGCTTATGATCAGCCAATCGCAACCAATGATACAGAAGAGGGTAGACTGAAGAACAGAAGAATTGAATTCAAAGTAATAAGATAGTTTCAGGTCGTTAAGCTTAAAAGCTGTTCCTGTGAAGAATGGGAACAGCTTTTTTTTTATTTCAATAAAAATTTTACATCCTCTGCTTCCGGTCTTCTCTTTGCAAAATTATTTCATAAATGAAAAAAATTTCGCTTTATGCAATGTCTTTATTTTACATTGCCGCCGGTATCAATCATTTCATCAATACTTCCTTTTATGTTGCAATCATACCGTTTTATTTGCCGTTTCATACAGAGCTGGTTTATATAAGCGGGTTGTGCGAGATAGTTTTAGGGATTTTGTTAATCCCTCAATTCACCAGGCGTGCTTCGGCTTGGCTTATAATAATTCTTCTGATCGCAATATTTCCGGCTAACGTTGAAATGATGCTGGATTACTATCATATTGATGATCCGCTGTACTGGTTAACTGTGCTGAGGCTTCCTCTGCAGCTGGTATTAATATGGTGGGCGTGGATCTTTACGAAAAAAACTTCCACAACGGTCTGATAACCCTGCAAATTTAACTGAGTTATCGCCGTTCAGGTCAATAGGAGAATAGCCCTTTAAGAATAATGCAGCATCAATATTAATCCATTTACTATTTACGGTTAAAATTTCCGTATGAGTTAGCTTTTATATATTGGTTGTTATATTTACTGTTTAGAGTTTCATTTTCCATTCTGAGTTTTCTGTTTTCACTTCGCAGTTTAGTTTTTTCACTTCGCAGTTTTGTTCCCTCACTTTGATGATTAATGTTTTCAGCTTGAAGTTTTGTCTTTTCAACTATGGAGTTTACGTTTTCAGTTTGGTGATTTGTTTTTTCAATCTGGTTATTTACTTTTACTTGCCGCTGTTTTTTGAAGTAAAATTTCGGATTATTCGGTTAAAATCCCGGAGTCCTTACATCAGAAACACATGTCGACTTTACTTGTCAATCAAACTTATCTTTATTATTTTGCTATGAAATTAAATTTGATTCCGTTTTGGTAAATTTATTGTCATTAAACTAAATTATTTCAAACCAATCTATCACTATGAAAAAAACCAACATACTTCTTCAGATCGCTGGTGCTTTAATGATAATCATCGGGATACTTGAGATCATCAGGGGCTTTCAGCTTCTTGAAACAGGTAAGACCTTTCAAATGGATACAGCTAATATCTCCGATGTCGGTGACCTTAAGATCGTAGGTATAGGAATGATACTTGTCGCTTTTCTCTTTGTTATATGCGGGGTTGGGGTAATCATGAAAGGACAGTTCTTCTGGTGGCTTTCTGTTATCGCTATAATACTTTATGTTGCTGACGGGATCATCAACAGTAAGCTTCTCTTTAGCGAAGCGCTTGGAACAGGCGTTTCAATTGATATGACAATTGGGATTTTACTTCTGATATTGCTTTATCTTGGGAAGAAGAGATTGTAGACGTGAGACGCGAGACGTAAGACGCGAGACGTGAGACGCGAGACGCTAGACGCGAGACGCGAGACGTCAAAGGTCAAACGTCAAACTTACTAAACTTATTTAACTTTTAACTTTTAACTGCTTAAATATCTTTCATCAACTTTTCAACCAAACCCCTCGTTCCTTTAGTTGCCTTTTCCTGAATGTAATTTATTTCATGAGGATAAAAAATATTTTCGGGTTTATTTGGATCTATCATATACTTCGGCGATAATTCAGGAACAAACTCGATAAGACTTGCCGCGGGATACACAACCAGTGATGTTCCGATGATTATAAGGATATCAGCCGCCAGTGAATGCTTAATGGCTTCGTCCATCATCGGGACCATTTCACCGAACCATACTATATGAGGTCTGAGCTGTGAACCCTTTTCGCATTTATCTCCTTTAAGAATATCCTTTCCCTCTAGTTCATAAACAAGATCCGGATCCGTCGTACTTCGGGCTTTGTTAAGTTCACCGTGAAGATGAATTATATTTGTCGAGCCTGCTCTTTCATGAAGGTCATCAACGTTTTGTGTAACAATTGTCACATCATATTTTTTTTCAAGCTTTACAAGCGAAGTGTGCGCTTCATTTGGCACGGCGGTCTTCAGCTGTCTTCTTCTCTGATTGTAAAAATCAAGAACAAGGTTCTGATCTCTTCTCCAACCTTCGGGTGAAGCGACATCCATTACATTGTGCCCTTCCCATAATCCCCCCGAATCTCGAAATGTTGATAGCCCGCTCTCCGCGCTCACACCCGCTCCCGTTAAAACCACTACTTTCTTTTTCATAACTATGACATTTTTTTCAAACTATTAACTACTAACTATGAACTAGCAACTATCAACTATCAACTAGCAACTATCAACTATCAACTATTCAGAGCTATCTCAATAGCTTTATCAAGCCCCATTGTCCTTCCTTCCTCAACTGCAATGGCTGTTCTCTCCTCTCCAATTGCTTCCTTCACAGACTTCAAAATTATTTCGTACTGATCCTGCATTTTTTTTTCAAAGAATGCACCGGTGGTTTCATATCTTGTTTTGCATGCAGAAACAAGTTTCGCGGCTAGTTCATTTTTACCGTCATTATTTTTGATTTCGGCAATTAACATCATACCGGCCGCAGTACATTGGAGATCAATAAAACCCTTCTGAAGCCTAAGCACTTCTTTAAAAATATTTTCCGCATTAAAAATATCTTTTTCTGCAAATGTAACCAGTCCTATACCAGACAGAGCATACAATTCTCCAAGAAGGTAACCTGTCTCCATGCATATCGCTTTGCTTTCTTCAAACAACTTTTTCGCATCGGAATATTTTTGATCATTAAGCTCAATGACTCCAAGGTTATAAAGTGAAACACAGATACCGTTTTTGTTTCCGAGTTCACGGTCTATCAGCAATCCTTTCTCAAAGTATTCTTTTGTCTTTTCACTTTCACCAAGAAAGTCATAGGTTTGTGCCAGATTGCTGTAAGCTATTCCGGTGTACATCAGGTCATTCAACTCCAATGCTATCTCTAGACTATCAACAAATTTTTTTTTGGCACCCACATAGTCTCCTTCTACAAGATCTACAAGACCCAATGAATTGAGCGTTGAACAGATCCCGATCTTGTTATCAGAATCTTTTCTGATCCTCAGACATTCATTCAGATGCTTTTTTGCTTCATCATATTTTCCCTTGTCATATGCATTTAATCCAAGGTTATTTAATGAGTTCGCTACTCTGTTTTTATTTCCTGATCTTTCATAAATTTCAAGAGCTTCTAAGATAAATTTGTCAGATACTTCATACTTCCCCTGCTGTGTTGCGAGTATGGCCGCAATGCTTTTTGAATTCGCTATGATCTCAGGCGGAAGGTTTTCTTTACTGGTTAATAATTTATCAAACCAGCTTCTGCCTTCTGTGTAGTATCCTCTGAGCTCCCAGAATTTCCCCATTGAAACTGCCAGTCTGTTGCCTTTCTCTTTAAGTTCATGTTCAACTGACCATCCAAGTGCGCTCTGAACATTCGGATAAAATTCTTCGATCCTGTTTAACCATAATTTCGCTGTCGGTCCGCTATATTCCGGAATAGAACCTTCACATAAATTCATATAATATTCCAGATGCTTATTATGAAATTTGTCCTTCTCCCCCGATTCAGACAGCAGTACGCCGCCGTACTGCATTACAGTCTGAAGCATTCTGAATTTGTTATCAATACCCTGCAATAAAATTATTGACTTCCCTGCAAGATCATTTAACAAGCTGCCAACATCACTCTTCTCAATTTTTTCATCACTGCAAATTTCTTCCGCTGCTTCGGCAGTCCATCCGCCTGCAAACACCGACAATCTTCTCCATAAAATTTTTTCTTTTTCCGAAAGCAGATCATAACTCCAGTCTAGCATGGCACGCAGTGTCTGCTGCCTGGGCAGAGCGGTTCTCTTTCCGCCGGTCAATAATCTGAATCTGTCTTCCAGTCTTTTGCAAATGTTTTCGGGGGACAGGACCTTTACGCGTACAGCTGCAAGCTCGATCGCCAGCGGTATCCCGTCAAGCTGATAGCATATCTGTGCGATCGATAGATGGTTGCTCTCGTTTATTCTGAAAAGCGGATTTACAGCAACTGCTCTTTCTATGAACAGCCTGACAGCTTCATAGTCTGCTAATTCTTCATGAGTTTTTATTTTTTTTGGATCAGGATGATCCAGCGGTAAAACTTTATATATTGTCTCATCCTCACTTCTCAATACTGTCCGGCTTGTAGTTATGATTTTCAACCCGGGGCAATTCTTCAGAAGTTCTTCTGTCAATTCAGCGCAAGAGTTAATAATGTGTTCGCAGTTATCCAATACTAAAAGCAATTCTTTACTTTTCAGATGATCTGTAAGAATTTTTTCCAACAACATTCCTGTTTGTTCTTTAAGACCGAGTGTATCCGCAATAGCCTGCACGAGCAATGCCGGATCAGATAAAGATGCAAGCTCGACGATCCATACGCCGTTTTCAAATTCATCGATCATATCCGCTGCTAACTGCAATGAAAGCCTTGTCTTGCCGGTACCACCGGGACCGAGAAGAGTGAGGAGTCTTGCTGCTGAAAATAATTTTTTAACCGCAGCCATCTCTTTCTCTCTCCCGATAAAGCTTGTGAGCTGTACCGGTAAATTATTCGGGCGGGCATCAAGTGTCTTTAGCGGCGGAAAATCTTCACGAAGTCCGTCCGATATTACCTGAAAAAGCCGGATAGGCTGTATCACATCCTTTAATCTTCTTACTCCAAGGTCACGGAATGAAACCAGACTTTTGCTTTCTGATTCAAATTTATCTTTACTCGCTTCATAAGCATTGTCTGAAACAATAACCTGGCCGCCGTATGCAGCCGACATCACACGCGCTGTCCGGGCCATCGTAATATAGCCGCTGTATTTATTACCGTCCCATTCTGCGCTGCCGGTATGAATTCCTATTTTGATCTGAATTTTAGTATCATCCCAGTTTTCATTTGCAAGATCTCTTTGTATGTCAATTGAAGCATTAACAGCATCAGCTGTATTTTCAAAAGCACAGCAGAACGCGTCTCCGGGTTTTTCAAATACAAAACCATTATGCGATTTAATTCCCCTAAGAAAGATTTCACGATGTCTGTTCAAAGCATTTTGTATTGCAGCAGGATTGGCTTGCGAAAGCTTAGCGCTGCCTTCCACATCAGAGAAGAGGAATGTTACATTTCCTGTGGGGATGTTCATGTTAAATTAATTTTAATACAGACGATCCACATCATAATTCAATTTACAAATCTATTTACACAACATTTCTTGAATGAGCGCGTCCGCCTGCCTCGGGCAGGGATGACACGGGAGAAAACTGATTTTGGCTGATTTCTTTTACATTTTCAACTTCATCTCAAACCTAAAATATATTTAATAAGTAAGAGTAAATTTAGTTTAAATAGAAAAGCCATATTTATAATAAAATCTCTA
>JBDTLQ010000026.1:0-14090 GCA_039934715.1 Ignavibacteria bacterium
CGAAGGGATCACGATCGAAAGATCGCAGACACTTTTTAATTTACCTCCGCTATTTTTTCCAAGCAGACCGATAGTTATAATTTTTTTCTCTTTTGCCATTGCAGCTGCTTTGAGAATATTGGGTGAGTTGCCGCTTGTTGATATGCATATCAACGCGTCGCCCTGATTACCGATCCCTTCAACATTTCTGGCAAATACATTTTCAAAACCAATGTCATTTCCGCCTGCGGTTAAATTTGATGTGTCGGTTGTCAGTGCAATTGCTCCTATAGCAGGCCTGTTAAGATCATGAGCAAGCCGGATCATAAACTCGGTTGCAAGATGCTGTGAATCCGCAGCGCTTCCTCCGTTGCCAATGAACATGATCTTCTTTCCGTTCTTAACTACCTTCACAAGTTCATCCGCTGTCCTGTTCAGATCATCGGAGCATCTTTCAAGAATTAACTTCTTAACATCCGCGCTTTCGGTTAAAGATTCTTCAATAAAATTTTTTCTTACGAACATGTTTGATTATTTTTTTAATATAAAATATTCAGCTTTCACCTTTGAGTTATATCGTTGATAATTTTTTCTGCCACTCCGATATTATTTATAAACAACTGTCTGCATTTCGCTCCAGTTTCATCCCTGTAAGATCTGTCATTAAGCAGCTCCCGGAAGTTTCTGTAAAACTGTTTCGAATCATTGACAAGTATTCCGCAACCTGAACTGATCAATGCTTCATCTTCATCAGAGTTTTTTACAGCATTCGAAAACAGAATAGGCATGTTAAATATAGCAGGTTCAAGAATATTATGTAGTCCTGTTCTGAATCCGCCTCCTACATAGCTCATATAGGCGATCGAATATAATCTTGAAAGCATACCGATCTTATCAATGATTATAAGATTTTCATCTTTATAATTTTCAATAACTGAATATCGGACCGGCCGGATATTCTTAAATCTGTTCTCAATTGTTTTTTCAATGGCTTCAATCTTTGCTTCCTTAGGTTCATGAGGGACAAGCAATGTCAACAGGTCCTTGTTGTATTCAAGTGATTTATCTATCGCGGGAAGGATAACATCTTCATCATCTTTCCATGAACTGCCCATCACAAAAATTTTCTTTCCTCTTATAATTTCATCCGGCAATAATCTATCCTTCGGGTCAAATCTTTTTGCTGACTGGTATACTCTTTCGAATTTTGAATCGCCGATCTTTATTATCTTTGTGTTTACATCTGACAGTTTTTTCTTATAATTTTTTTCATCAAATTCATCTATAACAAATATTTTGTCAAGCATTCCATATAGCGTCTTTTTAAAAGAGCTCATAACCGGAATTTTCCAGGAGAGATCCTTTTCGTCATACCTCGCGTTTGCAAGAATTATCATTATACCCCGCTCCTTTGCTTCATACAGCAAATTATACCACAGATCATAACGCATTAGGATTATTATCTCAGGCTTTATCGTATCAAGAAATTTTTTCTGATTTGAAGCTGAATCGAAAGGAAGATAACACTTGACCGCATTTGGGAAACTTATCTTCGAATTATTATAACCCGAGGGAGAAAAGAATGAAAGTACGGCGTCGTATTTCTTTTTGCTCAGCTCTTCAACGAGCGGTAATGCCTGCTGAAACTCCCCCAGTGATGAAGAATGTATGAGAACCCTTTTGTCTTCATTTAATGAAAGAAGAGATATATTCAGCTCTCTGAATAAATCTCTTCTGCCTTTAAAACCTTCTCTTACCTTGGAATTAAAAATTGAATATACCCTGAAAATGATCCACAGAACTGGAACTCCGATAATATTGTAGATCAAAAACCATAAGGTACGCATGTCTATGGAATTTAAACTTCCATGATCTCTTTCTCTTTCATTGCAAGGAGATCCTCAATGTCCTTGATGTGCTTGTCGGTAAGTTTCTGTACATCAGTCTCGGCGTGCTTCCTGTCATCTTCGGATATGTGCTCATCCTTTTCAGTCTTTTTCAGATGTTCAATTGAATCTCTCCTTATATTTCTCACAGCGACCTTTCCTTCCTCTGCAAATTTTTTGACGAGCTTTACAATTTCTTTTCTTCTTTCTTCATTAAGCGCGGGAATCGGTATTCTGATCAGTGTTCCGTCATTGGCAGGATTCAATCCGAGATTCGCAGTCAGTATGGACTTTTCAATGAACGGGATCGCTGTCTTGTCCCATGCCTGGATCGTAATTGTATGATAATCAGGTGTGCTGATGTTTCCAAGCTGCATAAGGGGTGTAGGTGTTCCGTAATAGTCAACCTTTATTCCGTCAAGAAGATTTGTGGTCGCCTTTCCTGTTCTTATTTTTATCAGTTCATTTCTTACATGCTCAACAGCCTTATCCATTTTTTCAGATGAGGATCTTAAAATATCTTTTACCATGATAATCTGAAATTAGTTAGTTATATAAATTTTATGATATCAATGTACCGATGTCTTCACCATTAACAAGTTTCCTCAGATCACCTTTTACGTTCATATTAAAAACCTTTATCGGCAATTTATTTTCCTGGCATAAAGTGATGGCAGTAAGATCCATTACCCTCAGATCCTTTTCAAGTACATCAAGATACGAAAGCTTTCTGAACATCTTTGCCTTTTTGAATTTCTCGGGATCACAATCATAAACTCCGTTTACTCTTGTACCTTTAATTATGACATCAGCTTTGATCTCGATAGCACGCAGCGCTGCCGCAGTGTCTGTGGTAAAGTAAGGACTTCCTGTGCCTGACGAAAAAATAACTACTCTCTTTTTTTCAAGATGACGCATCGCCTTTCTCAGAATGAACGGTTCCGCGATCTCATCCATCTTGATAGCAGACTGAACCCTTGTGTATATTCCGCATTTCTCCAGCGCATTCTGAAGCGCGAGAGAATTGATCACCGTAGCAAGCATTCCCATCTGATCACCTGTTACTCTGTCGATTCTTTGTTTTTGTGCTGAAAGGCCGCGGTATATATTCCCTCCTCCGATCACAATTCCTATTTCGATATTAAGTTTGCTGACGGTCAAAACTTCTTCCGCAATCTTTTCAAGTACATCCGCATCAATGCCAAAGTTTTGAGTTCCCATCAGGGACTCGCCGCTTAGTTTTAATAAAATTCTCTTATACCTGGGTGACAAATTTTTCAAAGAAGTTTATATGAATAATCGTTTTTGAAAATTAAGATGCTCCGAGCTGGTATCGCATCATTTCAACAACCTCGAGATTATTGCCGTTCTTTTTATTGAATTCAGCGATCAGATCTTTAATGGATTTTCCCGCTTCATTGATATACTCCTGTTCAACAAGGCAATTGTCCTGATAAAATCTTTCTACTTTATTATTTACAATGGTCTCTGTGATCTTTTCCGGCTTGTTCTCATTCTTTGCAATGGTCCTGTAAATATCTTTTTCCTTTTCGATCAGGTCACCCGTGATACCGTTTCTGTCTATCGACTGTGGATTCATGGCGACGATCTGCATAGCAATACTTTTTCCAAGTTTCTCCGCGTCATCGGTCAGTGTTCCCTTTAATCCGACAAGTGCGCCGAGCTTGCTGCCGAAATGAATATAATCAGCCACAAAGCCATCAGTTACATTTATGATCTTGGCTCTTTTTAATTCTACTCTTTCTCCGACCTTTCCCATTATTTCATCAATGGTTTCTTTCACGCTAAGTCCAGAATCACTTTTCGCCGATAATATTTTTTCAAGATCCTCTGAATTTGTTTTCAATGCTGCCTCAGCAATGCCTTCTACAAATTTCTGAAAGTCATCTCCCTTTGATACAAAATCAGTCTCGCAATTTACTTCTATGATTACTCCTGTTTTTTTATCACCTGAGATCTTGGATTTAATTGCTCCTTCGTTCGCGATCTTATCGGCTCTTTTTAAAGCCATTGACGCGCCTTTCTTTCTCAGATACTCAATCGCCTTTTCCATATTTCCATCGGACTCCTGAAGTGATTTCTTACAATCATTTATCCCCGCACCTGTTTTATTTCTCAATTCCTTTATTAGATCTAATGTAATTTCCATTTATGTGTGAATAAAAATTTTTTATGATTATACTTTTTCCAGTTTTTCTTTCATTTCTTCAGATTCGTCTTCCTGTTTTATTTTGGCTACCTGTGTCCCTTCCATAGCTGCGTCTGAAATTGCTCTGAGAATTATCTCGATCGATTTCACCGCGTCATCATTTGCAGGTATCGGGTAATCTACAAGGTCGGGGTCGCAGTTTGTGTCAACAATAGCATAGACCGGTATGTTAAGTTTTTTTGCTTCGCTGATAGCAATGTGTTCCTTTTTTATATCAACAACAAAGATCGCTCCCGGAAGTCTTGTCATGCTGACAATACCATTGAGAACTTTCTCCAGCTTCTCGCGGTCTCTGGAAAGGATAAGTCTTTCTTTCTTTACAAACTTGTCGATCGTTCCGTCTGTCTCCATCTTCTGGATGTTCGTAAGTTTTTTGATGCTCTTACGGACCGTGTTAAAGTTGGTAAGCATACCTCCGAGCCATCGCTCGGAAACATAGTACGCGCCGCATCTTTCAGCTTCGTCCTTAACGATCTGCTTTGCCTGCTTCTTTGTTCCGACGAAAAGTATTTTTTTTCCTTCCGCGGAAATTTTTGAAATAGAATTACTTGCTTCTTCAAGTAAGTTTAGTGTTTTCTTAAGGTCTATTATATGGATGCCGTTTCTTTCCATAAAAATGTACTTCCTCATTTTAGGATCCCATCTTCTTGTAAGATGCCCGAAATGTGAACCGGCTAATAATAGATCTTCGATTTGTACTTTGGCCAAGGTATTTCCCTCCTGTTTAGAAAGTCAAACTTGCTCTTGTGATATTCATTATTAAGAGAAGCGAAGTGTTCTCTGTGTTAAAGAGAATTAATGATTGGTATCATCAGTAAAGAGTTGACTTTTGTTTTTCTTCTATCCCTCTCTTCTTTCATTTCACATCACATGTTTTACGTGACACAAGTGAAACAAAATCAAGGAATATGTTTTTTTAAAAAAATATTGTTTGTAACTGTTGTAATAAATTTTATCTCTTGGAGAACTGGAATTTCTTTCTTGCCTTAGGCTGTCCGCATTTTTTTCTTTCAACCGCTCTGGGGTCCCTGGTCATCAATCCTTCCTTCCTCAATACACTCTTAAGTTCGGCATTGTTCTGTACAAGTGCGCGAGCAATGCCAAGTTTTATAGCTCCTGCCTGTCCCGTAAATCCACCGCCGCTTACTATAATGTTTATGTCATAGGTGCCGGTTAAATTTGTTGCTTTAAGGGGATGTAGAACTTCTTCATAAAGATTCTGGGTCCTGAAGTAATCTTTAGCTTCAATGTTGTTGATCTTTATTGCCCCGTTACCACCCTTCAAAAGTACGCGGGCAGTTGCTGTCTTTCTTCTTCCTACTTTTAATGTTGACGCTGAACTCATATCTTATTTTAAAAATTAATTATTTTATTTAATCTCAAGTACAGCAGGACCCTGTGCAGAATGCGGATGTTCAATTCCTTTGTATACTTTAAGCTTGTTTATCAGTTTGTTTCCCAGTCTTGTTTTAGGAAGCATTCGTTTTACGGCAAGTGTGATAACTCTGTCAGGATGCTTTTCGATCATCTCCCTGAATGTTCTCTTCTTTTGTCCGCCCGGATAAAGTGAGTGAGTAAGGTAAACTTTCTGATCCGGCCTTTTACCTGTCATTCTGACCTTTTCAGCGTTGATTACCACTACCCAATCGCCAACATCGGCATTCGGAGTATATTGGGGATTATATTTTCCCCTGATCCTTTTTGCTACTTCACTCGCAAGACGTCCGAGAACTTTACCATCGGCGTCAACAAGATGCCACTTGTTCTTATTCTCAGGTCGTGTAGCAAATTTTGTTACGCTGTTTGTTTTTCTTATTGCTGATTTCATAATAAAAATTTTGTAAGCATTAAAAATACGATTATTCCCAAAAAGAATCAATGCTAAGTCCAATAAAAACCCTGCTTAATAAAAAATAGTGAGAATATTCCCATGGCAATTGATGACTGGTTAAAAACAGTACTGGAAAACAAGTATATTTTTAAGGTAATGCTTAATTTTTTGTCCTCATTGTTGCAGAACCTGCATTCGAAAACATAGCCGCAGTTGTTACATATCATTTTTTCAACTAAATATTTTCAAGCACTTCAGCAATAGAGATTCCGTTTTCAAAATTACAAAACTCTTTATCTGCACTGCAATTCAAGTCGCAGTATTCTTCGCTGACCTCCAGATTGATTGCTTTTTCTCCCAATGCTCCCCAGTGCTTTGTGCAATTCATTCGTCTGTGACAAAACAGTCCGATGGTTTTAACATTCAATGCCGACGCAATATGCAGCGGACCGGTAGATGAGGCGAGAAGAAGATCCGCATTGGAAATAATGCAGATCAGATCCCTCAGCCTGTTTATGTTTTCATTTACAAAAATAACGGAGTTACTGTTTAATGAATGTATCTTTTGTTTAAATGCCTCACTCATTTCCTTTGCAGTGATTATGATCTTTGTCAGTGTATTCTTTTCTAAAATTTTTTGAATTAGTTGTAAATATTTCTCTTCACTCCAGTTTCGTGAAGAATTACCCGAACCTGTATGCACAATAATTTTATGATCACTTTCTTTTACTCCCTTACTCTCTAAGGTATTCTTTCCGAAATCTTTTTCTTCATTAGTCAAAAAAATTTCAGGGGTCAGATCATTTGTCTTTACTCCGATGCGTCTTGCAAGATCCATGCTGTAATCCGCTTCGTGTCTTAAGGGAACATACTTATTTCTCGAAACACTTTTCATGAATGTTAACATTTCATATAATTTTTTTCCCACACCGATCCGGTTCTTTATTTTCCCAAAATACATCTGATACGCGGCTCGTTCAGTCGGCATTACAAGAAGACCATTGGTGAATTTATACTTGCCAATCTCATTTGTAACTTTCCAGAAAGTCTCTTTCTTCAGATCATCTTTAATTCTCAGATCTAAATGAGGATTGTTGATCAGAATGTCCTGAGTATTGGGAGTGGTGAGCGTCGCTATAAATGAATCCGGAAATGTTTTTCGGATCTCTCTGATCATGGGTGTGATCATTACAACGTCTCCAACCCTGTCTGTACGTACGATCAGAATTCTATTTTGCATTTTCAAATTTAAACTAATTAAAAAATTAATACTATTGAAGAATCTGACAATACTTAATTGACAAAATTTAGTGTCATGCTTACAATCAATTTTTCCCTCCATTTTACCTTTCTCATGTGGCACCTAACTTGCATTAACATATAAAATAAAATAAAATTTAATTATGGACACAAACTCAAAACAAACGCAAAATTCAAGACAAGGTAATTTCCCTTCAGATGAAATTAGAAATGATCGTGACACTCCGGAGTCAAAAAATAAACTTTTGACATATCTATTAAGCGCATTGGGTGTTATACTTATTGCGGTTTTATTATTTTTTGCTCTTTCCGGAGAGTCAAATTATGATAAAGGAGTAAAGTATCTCCATCAAAAGCAATATAGTGAAGCGCTGGCAGAATTTCAAAAAGTAGATCCTGCTGATAAAGAATTCAGAATGGCACAATCGAAAATAAATTATATAAATGGTCTAAGAGCCTATAATGATAATATCTATTCACAGGCTATAACTTATTTAACAAAAGTGGATCCCGCAGATGAATATTATCGTGAATCACAATTGATGATCGATAAAATGAATATGGCATCTAAACAGCAAACCGATCTGGAATTATTGAGCGAACAGGTTAAAAAAGATAAAGACACTGTTATTATAAAGGAGAAAGTGGTTGAGGCTCCCCAAACAACAATTAATGAAGCTTCTCCAAAGGCGGATATGTCAATGCTTAAAATTGAAAATCTTGTAAATAAGTTTGAATTAGAATATCAGTCAGCTTTGAAAAGCAATATTGAAACAAAACAAATTCATTTAAGAAATATGGATTCACTTTACAGCGAATTTCAAAAACTTGACAGTAAAGGTGATGAAGGAGCCACACTGGATATCAGAAAACTGGCAGATTCATGGATGCAGAAAAGAGAAACTTTTATTAATCGTCTGATTTCAGAGAATACAGTGAATGAAACCGGTTCTACACACTCTTTAAAAGAAGACGGGGACAGGGAATATTCCTTGTTAATTTCCCGCTTAAAAAACAGTAAAAATTAAATATGAAACAAAATAATTTTAAAACTAAAAGGAGTATAATATGATGTATCCAAAAAAAATATTTTCAATCATTATTCTATTAATATGCTTTACAGTTACGGTTGGTTTAAATGCACAGGTAAAAAAATCAGTTTACGGAGTAAATAAAACCATGGATAATTCATCGGTGATAGATTATGATGTTCCGGCAAATCTCAAACCGGGAGAGGAGTTTGTAGTAACTATCAATATGGTCAATAACGGGCCAAATATTTGGACGATGAAAGATGGTTACCATCTTGCGCTGTTCGATCAGCTTGATAATCATTACATGTCAGATGTCTGGAATGTAAAAAACGTCGCACTGCCTTATGATGTATTGCCATCGCAAAAAGTAAGTTTCCTCTTTAAGATCAAGGCTCCATACACCGCGGGAATGTACAACAGTAACTGGGCTATGACGAAGGATAATGAATTTTTTGGCGAGTATAATAATAGTCTTATTAATGTAGGTGGAGATGTAGTAAATACCAAAACAGTTACGGTAATTGGAGACGATAACTCTGAATTTGTTGAACAGACAATACCCGCAACAATGATGGCAGGTGAGACTTACAAGATCCTTCTATTGATGAAAAATACCGGAAAGACTGTCTGGCTTCCCGCATCAAGTGGAGAGTACAAGTTAGTTTATTTTTCAGACGCAGCTGATAAAACAGCTTATCCCAATTGGAATCCATCTCCCGTGTATCTGTCTCAATCAGTTGAACCGGGACAGACTTCTAATATTGAATTTTTTGTAACTGCTCCTTCGACGCCCGGAACATACAGCATGCAATGGATGATGCAAAGAGGTAATAATTATTTCGGACAAACAACCAATAACCAGTTTATCACCGTGACCGGAAACTCCACTCCGGTAAGTGATGGGACGCAATCTTTTAATTCCGGTTTCATTGATCAGACAGTTCCAAATGAAATGACAGCTAACAAAGAGCAGAAGATCTCAATTACTATGACCAATACCGGAACGCAAACCTGGATCAAGGGAAGTGAGCAGTTGGTACTGATCGACGCCAGGATGTCTCCGATGTCATTAAATTCATGGAACGTTGGCTATGTTCAGCTTGATAAGGATGTTCCCCCAGGAACATTGGTAACTTTTGAGTTCGATGTGAAACCGACAGAGACCGGATGGCAGCACTTTCAATGGATCATGATGAACGGTAATGGAAAAACTTTCGGAGTTCCTACTCAGTCAGTTCAGGTCATAGTTTCAAAATAAAAATCTAAGTTAATAAGAAAAGAGGATCCTGACTTAAAATCAGGATCCTTTTTATTTTATTACATTTATTTAAGATATCAATTTTCGGTGAGCAAAGGATTTGGAATCCCTTCCCTTGTCTGAATGTAACTTTCAACTTTATATCTGACCGCAAGAAAGATAAATGCAAACGAAGTAATGAACATTAATGCTGCAAAGAACCAAAAATATTCTGAACCATTAAGCTTATATGTTCCATCAGGATTTACTATTAAAATATTTACCAGTGCTGTTATGCCATTTCCGAGTGATACAGAAAGCAGCCATAGACCCATTACAAATGATTTCATACTATTCGGGGATTGTGTATAGGAAAATTCAAGACCTGTTATCGACACCATTACTTCAGCCGCCGTCAGGATCACATAAGCCCAGAACTGCCACATGATGCTGGGCTTTCCTCCGGCCATGATAGATGTTTCCGCAAGCGCAAGCACAACAAAAGAAAACCCTGCCAGCAGCATTCCTATAGTAATTTTCCTCAGCGAAGTAAGCGGAAAAAATTTACTTACTAACGGGTACATCACATAAGTGAACAATGGTATAAATACCATTATGAGCAAAGGATTTATCGCCTGTATCTGCGACGCGAGAAGTTCAAATTTTACAAAACCAAGATCAACGAACCTGTCCATCTTCTCCGATTGCAATACCCAGGATGAACCGGTCTGATCGAAGAGAGACCAGAAGATCGCAATGAAGATATACATTATGCTTAAATTGAATATCGCCTTCTTCCCCTGCGGACTGAATATTTCTTTTTTATAACTTTGCCATCCGACTGGCGGGATCGCTATGAAAATTTTTCTTCCCATCCAGAATACGATCGTCGCCATTAACATCAATAAACCAGGAACACCAAATGCAACGTGTGGTCCGTACTTTTCCAAAAGAACAGGTATCAGCAATGTCGAGATCGCTGCTCCCAGATTTATGGAAAAATAAAAGTAACCAAAGATCTTCTCAATCAGAGCTTTATTTTTTTCTTCGAACTGATCGCCGACATGAGCTGACACGCAGGGTTTTATGCCTCCAGCACCGATAGCAATTAAAGTAAGTCCGATGGAAAGTCCCAACCTCGATTCATCGATCGCCAGTGCAAGATGACCAAGAACATAGACTATCGAAAGTAAAATTATAGTTTTATACTTACCCCAGAGCACATCGGAAACTACTGCCCCGATAATGGGAAAAAAGTAATTCGCCATTGTGAACAAATGATACCAGGTCGTTGCCTCATTGTCATTCATCGGATCGGGTCTTCCCTGTGACATGAGATACTGCGTCATGAAGACAACAAGTATAGCTCTCATTCCATAATAACTGAACCTTTCAGCGAGCTCATTGCCGATTATATACGGTATTCCTTTGGGGTATTTTTCTTTTGCCATAAATTTTTTGTAGTTAATTTAGCAATAGACAAAAATGAAATTCAGGAAACAAGTATTTTTAAAAAATTAAAATATATAATATTTTATTAATTATAAATTGCGATTTAGCTCAATCTGATTTATCCTTATAAGCTCTTTTACCTTATCAATGATCTTGTCTCTGGATAATTCCGTCATGCAAAGATTGCCGATAGGACAAACCAGCAGATTACAATACAGGCAATCAAGATCTTCCTTGACGATTGAAAGATTTTTTTCACCGTAAGGACCCTGAAGCAATGGATTTGTCGGTCCGTATATCCCAAGCGTCGGCACACCGACTGCTACGGCAATATGCAACGGACCCGAGTCATTACCGATTACAAGACTGCATTTCTTTATGATAGCCCCCAGGTATTTTATGGGACTGTCAGGTATCACATAAGCATTCTGTTTTTCAATTTTACTTTTTATATAATCGCAGTCTTCTCTTTCTTTTTGATTACCCCAAATGAGGATAAAGTTTACGTCGTAAATAAAGTTTAGTTTATTTATTAATTCTATGTAATCATCTCTTTTATATCTTTTCGATTCCCATCCCCCCGTTTTTGAAATGCCGATTATCTTTTTTGATCCGATATTATTTTGTCGGATAAAATTATCAGCGAATTCTTCATGAACAATATTCAGCGGCAGACATAGACTGCTTGAGACGATCGGTATTTCCAAAGCTCTCAGTGCATCCATATTGAAATCAACATTGTGAACAATGCCGCCTCTCCCCATCATCTTTATATTGTATGCGTAATTCCTGCCGCGGAATTTAAAACCGAACCTGTACTTTGCACCGCTGAGAAAAGTAATTAATGCTGTTCTGGGATTTCCGAAAAGATCTATTACAAGATCGTATTTTTGATTCCGGATATTTTTTATCAGGCACCATGACTTGTCTTCCGACGGATCATATGTGAAAGCCCGTGTGAGGTAAGGATTGTCTATTAAGATATCGCGTGAATGTCTGAGTGTCAGAAAATTTATTTCTGAATTGGGGAAATAACTTTTCAAATTCGGCAAGACAGGAGTTGTAAGAAGAATGTCACCGATCCCTCCGAATTTTATCACGAGTATCTTATTGATCTTATCTTTTTCTAATTTCAATCCTCAGATGTTTTCCAAGATTATAAAAATATTTTCCTTCGGCATCAAAGATGGTTTTTTCTTTCTGTAAAATTTTTTTTCGGGAAATTCACATATGTCATACAAGAAACAAATACTGCATAACGGACTTTTTGCCCTGCAGATGTTTCTCCCGAACTTTATCAGGTCCGAATGAAGTTCATATCTTTTTCCTTCGGGAATTTCATCTTTGACCTGAATGAAAGTCCTTTCAGGTGAATTTGTTTTAACGATCCCCAGCCTGTTTAGAACCCTGTGAACATGTGTATCTACCGGAAATGCGTCCCTGCCCAGAGCAAATATAAGAACACATGAGATCGTTTTTACTCCAATGCCATCGTACAGAAGGAATTCTTCATAAAGCTTTTCATTGTCAAACTCACTCATAAAAGAAAGATCCAGTGTTCCGTATTTTTTCTTCATGCCCTGAAGCATGTTCTTTATATTCCTTGCTTTGGTATTCGCGAGTCCGCAAACTTTAATGCATCCCTTTATTTCTTCTATCCCGGCTTTAGCTACATTATCCCAGTTCTTAAATTTTTGCTTCAGATTTCCGAACGCTTTGAAAGAACTTTTATCGGTGGTGTTTTGTGAAAGCTTGGTCGCTATCAATACATCAAGAACTGTCGGGCGGTTTGAACTGTGATCATAGGGTGCTCCGTAAAGTTCAGAAAGTCTTTTTAGTGTAATTTTTAATTTGGATTTCTTCACGCCTGTTATGTCAGATCTTTTTCAGGATTATCTTAACTATACGTTCGGCCGCGTTACCATCCCATAGTTTTGGAATTTTCCCCGTTTTAAATTTTCCTGATTCGATTTCTTTGATTTTTTTAATGATCAGATTCTCTTTCAGTCCGCAGATAACATTTGTTCCGATCTCTGCTGTAACCGGGCGTTCAGTGTTTTCCCTGAGAGTGAGACACGGGATACCGAGGTAAGTTGCTTCTTCCTGAATTCCTCCCGAGTCTGTCAGAATAAATTTTGCATCACACGTCAGTTTCAAAAAATCAAGATACCCCAGTGGCTCCGTTGTAACGAGATTTATTATTTCTTCAAAAGAATTTTTCATCTTAAACTTGTCGATCATCTTCAGCGTTCTGGGATGAACCGGAAAAATTATGTCAAGAGAGGGACTGATCTTATTAATGCTTTTGAAAATATTGATTATCTTTTTCAGATTTTCCCTGTTGTCAACATTCGAAGGTCTGTGCAGAGTGACAAGAACATAATTTTTTTTTGAAATGCATAATTCTTTTAGTATGCGGGATCGTTCAATCTTATTCCTATAAAATTTCAGGGAATCAATCATTGTATTGCCGACAAAAAATATTTTCTTATCATCTATCCCTTCCCTTTTCAGATTTCGCAGCCCTGCAGGTTCTGTAACAAAAAGATAATCAGACAGAATATCAGAAACTATCCTGTTGATCTCTTCGGGCATTGTCCTGTCGAAGCTTCTCAATCCCGATTCAACGTGCCCGAGTGAAACTGATCTTCCTTTTTCATTGAGGATCTTTGAGCTGACAAGCGCTGCCGCGGTTGTGGAATTAACATCACCGTATATTAAAACAAGATCAGGCTTTTCTTTTAATAATATCTTTTCAAACTCAATCATGATCTGAGCCTTTTGCTGAGCATGAGAGCTGGACCCAACATTGAGATGGATGTGTGGTTTTTGGAGATCAAGCTCTTTAAAGAAAACATCGGACATCTTATCATCATAGTGCTGTCCTGTATGAATTATCTTATGGATTATTTTTGATCTGTGTTTGAGAAGCTGTTTATGGATTGGCGCCATCTTCATAAAATTAGGCCTGGCACCAACGACGGAAAGTATTTTTTTCAAAAAGTATATGCTTATTTTTTTGAAACTTAATTAAATTACAGTTCACTTAATATGGAATTTATTACGATAGGGATTCACATTGCAAGATTTTACACGCAGTTTTAAGATTCCTCTTGAAACTCAAACCTTAAAATGATATTTTTGTATAAACAACAAGAAAGGTAGTCATCATGAAAAAGGG
>JBDTLQ010000027.1:0-14028 GCA_039934715.1 Ignavibacteria bacterium
AATTCTTTTTGCCCTCGCGGAAACAAAATTGGAAAGTTCACTTACAGGAATCCTTAATGCGCTCTCACCATTATTCACGCTGCTCATAGGCGTCTATGTCTTCCGTTACAGGATCAGGTTCATTCAGGTACTTGGGATAATCATAGGATTTATCGGAACGCTTGGATTATGTTTCGTAAATTCAACCGGTGGGATCGGCAGCATGAATTTATATGTCTGGCTTGTTGTCATCGCGACCATTTGTTACGGTATCAGCCTGAATTTTATCAAAGCATATCTTTCCGGAATAAGTTCATTGATAATTACTTCACTGGCAATATTTTCCATCGGACCATTTGCTTTAATATACTTATTTTCTACCGATTTTTTATTCATCCTAAAGAATCACCCCGGTGCGTCAGCATCACTTGGTTACTTATCCCTTCTCGGTGTATTCGGAACAGCTGTCGGGCTCTGGTTGTATACCCGCCTTGTTATGATGACCACTCCTTTCTTTGCCAGCATTGTAACTTACA
Organism: Ignavibacteria bacterium; assembly: GCA_039934715.1. GTDB lineage: Bacteria > Bacteroidota > Ignavibacteria > Tepidaquicellales > Tepidaquicellaceae > JAGPCH01. The sequence continues at coordinate 516 of JBDTLQ010000027.1, forward strand.
TGATACCTGTTGTAGCTATTTTCTGGGGACTGCTCGACAATGAATCACTTTATCCACTGCATATTGCGGGAATGATTTTGATATTGCTTGGTATTTACATTATCAATAAATCGGAAAACATTAAGCACAAATTTTAAACAGCAATTAACTTCAATGAAATAAATTAATGGATCTATTCGGAGATAAAGCAAATATAAATTACAGCGTTAAGAACTCTCCTCTCGCAGAAAGACTGCGTCCAAAAACACTGGAAGAGTTTGCCGGACAGAAACATCTGATCGGAAAAAATAAACCAATCAGAATAATGATCGAGAAGAATGAACCTTCTTCGATGATCTTCTGGGGTCCGCCCGGAGTCGGCAAGACAACTTTGGCTCTGATTGTTGCAAATCTTGTCAATGCAGAGTTCATACAGCTGTCCGCAGTGTCTTCGGGAGTAAAGGAAGTGAGAGCATCGATTGAAAAAGCGGATTTCAATCTGAAGCAAAAAGGTGTAAAGACAATTCTTTTCATTGATGAAATCCACAGGTTCAATAAGGCTCAGCAGGATTCACTGCTTCAGAGCGCTGAGAAAGGCACAATAATTTTGATCGGGGCGACAACGGAGAACCCTTCATTTGAAGTGATCTCTCCGCTGCTGTCAAGAAGCAGAGTCTACATTCTTGAAGAGCTCACAAAGGATGATTTTCTTTTTATAATAAATAACGCGCTTACAAAAGATGATGTTCTTGGCAAAATGAAAATTAACATTGAGGATAAAAATTTTCTTATAAAACTCTCGAATGGTGACGGAAGAAGATTGCTTAACGGACTCGAGCTTGCGGTTAAGCTTACAAAGCCTGATAATGATGGTGCGATAAACCTGACCAATGAAATTTTCAAGGAGACGTTCCAGACAAATTACATAAAGTATGATAAGAATCAGGAAGAGCATTATAATATAATCTCAGCGTTTATAAAGAGCGTAAGAGGAAGCGATCCGGATGCTGCTGTTTACTGGATGGCGCGGATGCTTAAAGGCGGTGAAGAACCGAAGTATATTGCCAGGAGAATGATCATACTTGCTTCGGAAGACATTGGCAACGCGGATCCGTACGCGCTTACTCTTGCTACAAATGCATTTACTGCAATTGATTATATCGGAATGCCCGAGGCCGCACTTATCCTTGCTCAGGCAGCTACTTATCTGGCGAGCTGTCCAAAGAGCAATGCATCCTATATGTCAATTAAGAACGCGACTCAGGATGTTAACGATAAACCTGCTTATGATGTGCCTATACATCTCAGGAATGCTCCGACAAAATTAATGAAGGATCTGAACTATGGTAGAGATTATAAATACTCTCATGACTTTGACGAACACTTTGTAGAACAGGATTATCTTCCCGAAGAATTAAAAGATCAGATCTATTACCAGCCGTCTGAAATTGGTGATGAAAAAAAATTAAAGGACAGGCTTGAAAGGCTCTGGAACAAAAGGAAAAGATCCTGACACCTCACTTAATTTGCTTTAGCACTATCTGATTGAACGGGTCAAATGAAACTTTCCTCGGCTCGGTATCAAACTCAAATGTAAATGTCTGGAAATTATAATCATTGTTGACCTTTACAACTGTATCCATTTTATCGGTAAAATAAATCTTCAGCTCAACAGGCATTTTGAAAAAACCTGTATTCTTTTGTATCTGATTAATTGTATAATCAACTTTCCATTTACCGCTGCCAATGGATTCTATATGATAATTATTTTGATATACCGGATGATTTGGATTATACACCCATTCATCAAAGAACCATTCAAGATTTCTTCCGCTGACCCTGCTTATAAAATTGACAAATTCCGGAGTTGATATGTTGCCATATTTAAAGTCAGGATTAGTTGCATAAGCATCCATGCTGCTGAAGAAAACTGAATCGCCAAGAACGTATCTCAGAAGGTGCAGCAGACAGCCGGCCTTTGAATAAGTAATATCCACATTGAACAAAACGCTGTCATTTGGTTCTGAAACATTCCACGATTTTTCATAAATGGCCCAGCCCGGATTTCTGCTAAGATATTTTTCAGCTTCTCTTGCAATGTAACTTTTATAATCAGGATATCCATACTGGCTTTCCAGCCATATTGCTTCATTAAAAGTTGCAAAGCCCTCGTTCAGCCAGATGTCAGCCCATGTCATTGGAGTGATGAGATCTCCGAACCATTGATGTGCAATCTCATGACTGACAAGATCTTCAGTCCAGCAATCGGGACAGAGTGTTATAAGGGTTTGATTTTCCATACCGCCCCAGGGAAAATCCTTGTTGGTTGTAGCCAGCGCGAGCTTCTCAAACGGATAGGCTCCGTACAGTTTTGAATAAAGATCCAGAATCTTTCCAATCTTTTTTTTGATATTTGCGATATTAAAACCGGTCTCACCGTTCTGCCAGTATAATCTAATCTGCATGTTTTCACCATCAGGCCTCACCCAGTTAACAACATCAAGATTATATTTTACCTTAGCGGCAATTGCCATTAAATAAGTTGCGATCGGGAAATTACTGACCCAGCTATAAATGATAGTATCTCCTCTCACAGTTGAATCCGAAAGCAATCCGTTTGATGCAAGCAAGACATTTGACGGAACTTTCGCGGTCAATGACAGCATAGCTTTATCGCTTGGAACATCATTACATGGAAACCATTTCCTGGCACCGGCGGATTCACAATCAGTGTACAGCATTCCTTCCCTTACATATAAAGCGGAATCCTTAATATCATTATGCCTGTAATAGATCCTTATGTCAAAGGTTTCCCCCGTATCATAGAGTTTATCGAGATTAACTGTGAGAATATTATTTTCATGAATGAAAGAAATTCCCGCAGATGACACGGAATCAATGGATAAAGATCTATTGACGGCATTCAGGGTTACCTGTCCTAATTGAGAAAGCGGCACTACAGTAACCGTTTCATTTGCCGAAAAGGAATGCGGGAAAGGTTTTATAAAACAGTTGAACATATCAACATTAATTTCATATTTTAAAATATTAAAATTACTGACCGGCTGGGAAAAAATTTCTGAACAAAAAGAAAAAATGATTGTAAAACAGAATACAATTCTTGCAGCGGAATTTTTGAGATGCATATGAAGTAAGAGTATTTGAAAATACAAATTAGCTATTCCAATTTTTGAAATCCATTTAATTTCATTCCTCAACCAGTAGCATCTGACCATTTAAAAAAGAAATAAAAACCCGGCATTTAATTTTTACGTTTGTTTTTATAACATTATTATAAATATTTGTATAAATCAATCTGAATTCCAATTGCAGGTAATTACCGACTTAAAGGAAAACAAATGGCACAACCTTAAAGAGGCCGGAGCTTATGAATGGTGGTACTTTGATGGAATAGACGAAGACGAAGAATTTTCTTTTGTCGCGATCTTCTACGCCGGCAACCCGTTTTCACCTGACTATAATATCCGGACTCTTGATCATTTGAAATCTCCCGAAATTCAAAAGCCTGATGCATTAAATTTTTGCGCTGTCTCCTTTAATCTTTATCAGAAAGGCAGGGTATTATACAGAATTATATTCGAGTATGAAAAGAACAAATTCGTTGTTCAGAATTCTTTAGGATCAGAGAAATTTTGTTTTGACAAAAGTAATTTTTATTTTGATGAGACCGCCAATAAATTTTATCTGAATATAAACCTGTCAACTTCCGATCTTAACAATAAATTCAAAGCAGAATTTATTTTCTCCGTCAGATCAAAGACAGTGTCTGTCAATAAAACTTCTGGTAAGATGGGCAATCATTTCTGGCTCCCATCTGCGTCTGTCTGCGATGTAGAAGGCAAATTTAAATTTTATAAAGATTTTAAAAGAAGGAAAACGGGATTTATAGGACTGGGCTATCATGATCATAACTGGGGCCGCGAAGCATTATTTCAGAATGTTAAAGACTGGTACTGGGGTCGGGTAATTTCGGAAGAATATTCTGTGGTTTATTTTTATGTCGTATATACTGGAAAGCAAAAAGAATCATTTAAGAAAATCATTATTTTCAAAAACGGAAAACAGATCTCACAGATAGATGATTTTAAGATTCGTCTTAAGAACAAAAAAAACTACTGGCTTTTAAATTATAATAAGAAAATAGTTATCGATGCGGGCGAGTATAAACTTAATTGCAGAAATGAAACAAAGATTGATAATGGTCCATTTTACATTAGATTCTTATCTAAAAATGATTTCACTATTAAAGACAATATTGTATTAAAAAATGCTGTTGGATTTTCGGAATATATTAATCCTCAAAGACTCACTTCAGGATTTCTGAAACCTTTTGTAAAAATGAGGATCAAAAGAATATCCTGACGGATATAAAAAATTAAAAGCCCTGAACAGCGCCATAGCCTCGTCTGTCCGAATGTCCGATCATACTGCCGTCTTCAAGAAACATTATCGCATCTACCCTTCCGAAATCCGGGATCTCTTTAATAGAATAACCTGTGTTCTTAAGACTTGAGATTGTATTTTTGTCAGCGAAATTTTTCTCAACCTGGATCTCATCAGGATACCATTGATGATGAAATCTTTTCGCATCTATTGCGTCCGTCAGACTCATATCATAATCAATAATATTTAAGAGGGCCTGTAAGACAGTTGTAATGATCCTGCCGCCGCCGGGCGACCCTATCACTAAAAAAGGTTTCCCTTCTTTAAATACAAGCGTGGGGGTCATTGAACTCAGCATTCTTTTTCCCGGATGAATTGAATTTGCATCGCTTCCTATAAGTCCATAGAGATTGGGAACTCCTGGTTTTGATACAAAATCATCCATCTCATTGTTTAAAAAAAATCCTGCTCCGTCAACTACCACTTTGTTCCCAAACACATCATTAAGAGTTGTTGTCACTGAAACAAGATTACCGTCTTTATCTGCGACACTGTAATGTGTAGTCTGATCACTCTCTTTGTAATAAGCGTCTCCGTGTCGAATGTCAATGCTCTTTGAAGCAGAACTGTCTGAGTAATCATCCATTCTTCTTGCAGCATAAAACTTTGAGGTTAATATGCTGACCGGCACGGACACAAAATCCGCGTCGCCCATGAATTCACTTCTGTCGGCATACACTCTTCTCATAGCTTCCGTCATCAGCTGAATATTTTTGTAACTTCCATAACCGTTATCCTTAAGATCATAATTTTCCAGAATGTTTAAGAGATAGATAAGGCTAATACCTCCGCTGCTTGGAGGACCCATTGAAATAATTTCATAACCCCGGTAAGTACCGGTTAATACTGCCCTCTCCTTTGCTTTATACTGAATCAGATCTTCATATGTAATGATACCGTTAGATCTTTCCATATCGTTAATTATCAAACTTGCAATTTCTCTTTCATAAAATCCCTTTGAGCCCGAATCACGGATCATTCTCAAGGTATTCGCCAGATCTTTCTGAACCAATTTATCTCCCGCTTTAAAATTGCCACCAAAGATCTTCATTGTTCCGGGGAATTTTGAAAAGTCATTTTGATACTGATTCAATAAATTCGCGAAGGTCTCATTAATATAAAATCCAGTATCGGCAATATTGATCGCATAATCCATCACATCACTGCTTTTCAGTTTCCCATAATTCTCTAACGCATATAGCAGTCCTGAAACTGAACCCGGAACACCTGCAGCCATATTTCCGGTGGTACTGAGACCCTGAATTATCTCTCCACTATTATTCAGATACATATCTCTGTTTGAAAGCAGAGGAGCTTTTTCACGGTAATCAATTGAAGTATTCCTTCCATCACTAAGGTGTATCACCATAAACCCGCCGCCTCCGATATTGCCGGCCTGGGGATAAACAACTGCGAGCGCAAATCCCACCCCAACGGCTGCGTCAATTGCATTGCCTCCCCGTTTCATGATCTCTACTCCTACCTGTGAAGCCAATGTCTGAGAAGAACTTACAACGCCATTTTGAAATGACTTTGTTTGTGAATAACATAAGCATGCACTGAAAAGAAAAATAAATATGGACTTAATAATTGTCATGTGTTCCAATCCCTGTTGTATCTGAAATCAACATTGACGGTTCGGTTAGCGAGCTTGGCAATTAGAGGTGGAAGTCTTTTGAACTGGCTTCGTATTATCAGTGAGTTTACCCTTTTCATAAACTTTTCATCAAATCCTGATGCTCTTAACTCCTCCTCTGACATTCTGTCATCCACTTTCATCTGCAGATATTTGTCAACATTATTATATGTAAATCCCAACTCATCCTCATCGGTTTGACCTTTCCACAGATCTGCGGATGGTTTCTTCTCAATTATTTGTTTTGGAACCCCTAAATGTTTGGCAAGATCCCGGAGCTGAGTTTTGTAAAGATCCCCAACAGGATTTATCGCTGATGCAGAGTCACCGAAAATGGTAGTATAACCGAGAAGTATTTCTGTTTTATTTCCGGTTCCGATCACCAAAGCATTTTGCTTTGCGGACTCATCATATAGCAAGATCATTCTTACCCTTGCCATTATATTGCCCTTTCTGACATTTGTAGCATCGGGATCATCTGCGCTTATTAAAAAAGATTTCACTGTATGTGTTATATCAATTTTTTTATGATTCACATTTAGTTCATTGACGACCAGCATTGCATCACTTACGCTGCTGGCGCTGCTGGTCTCGTAAGGCATCAGCAGGCAGGTTACATTCTTACATCCAAGAGCCCTTGCAGTGAGGCAGGCTGATACCGCCGAATCAATTCCACCGGAAAGACCGATTACAGCTTTCTTAATTCCAATACGTGAAGTTTCATTTTTTATGAACTCTATCAGTATTTTTTCAACATGATCATTATTGAATTTCATTTTCTATTAAATTATAAAAAAAAAGCCGACCCCGGATTTTTGGATCGGCTATATAGATTGAATACACAATTCTTATTTTGAAACTTGATAGACTATTTTTCTTATTGTATCAAATTGTAAATAAGGGAATAGTTCCTGGATCTTATCAATAGCTTCTCCAGCACTCATTTCTCTTCTCATTTCTTTATACATCTGCCTTATTTTGTAGTCTCTTATTGCTTTTTCATCAAGGAGTTTATATTTCTTCAAAGTATTATAAACATTGTCATCTATAAGCTCGCTTAGAGGATTGTCGCTTTTTGATTTTACTGCTGGTTTCAATTTTTAATTCTCCTTTTTAAATTAAGTTTTATAACATATTGAAAATTATGTTTCAAATGCCCCTTTTAATATGGATCATGAAATGTTTCTTATACAAAAATACACTATATAACATAGAAAAGTCAAGATTAGGTATAAAAAATCAAAGGAAACTTATATTTTTAGTAGCTTGTTCTTCGTAATTATGTTATATTGTTCCAACACTTCAATATAACTTTAAAAATTTTAATTATAGTTCCTAAGCTGATAATGCAAGGCAAAATATATAAAATTTATTTTGTTGTTCTTCTCTTTTTATTAAGTCTGAATTCCTTTGGACAAGACTCGGAATATCTGAAATTTAATTCCTTTCTTAACAAAAATAAGTTTGTCAGTTCAGATACGATAAAAGTAGCCTTAAAGATTACCATCAAAAATAATTATCACATTAACTCTTATGAAGTTAATGACCCCTCTCTGATCAAAACATCTGTTACAGTTTCTTCTGATAAATTCAAAATGCTGAATACATTTTTCCCTCCGGATAAAAAATTGAAATTTGAATTCACCGAAAACGAAATTAATGTATACGAAGGTGAAATCGTTACGGGGGTATCCATCGTTCCTGTTTCACCTCTTCCGGATGGAAAATATGAGTTTCCTGTGAGATTGAATTTTCAGGCATGTGATGATAAAGTTTGCTATTCTCCTAAGACTCTCTCTGATACTATTTCTGTCGAGATCGTTAGCACCAGTTCATTATCATCAGAGATAAACACAGATGTGTTTAGCAAAATAAATTTCTCAAAGCCAACAGGAATTTCACAAAATCAAGACGGCAATAAATCCACTTTAAGCGAAAACACCCGGACAGAATCTCCGGTTGAAGAGGACCAGATCTCAAATCTTATCAAAGAGAAAGGTCTTTTCGCTGCCATCCTGTTTATTTTTCTCGGCGGACTGGCTTTGAATTTAACACCATGTGTATATCCTTTGATCCCGATCACTGTAAGTTTCTTTGGAGCACAGGGAGGGGGCAGCAAATCTCAAAGCATTTTGATGGGAATATTTTATGCTCTCGGAATGTCGGTAACTTATTCAGTGCTCGGTGTATTCGCAGCTCTGACAGGAAGCCTCCTTGGAAATGCTCTTCAAAATCCGATCGTCATTATTGTTATTGCTCTTATTATGCTTGCTCTCGGAACAAGTATGTTCGGATTGTTTGAGATCCGCGTTCCTCAGAGCCTTGCATTAATGGGGAATAAAAATCGTTCAGGCTACTTTGGTTCACTGTTAATGGGCCTGACAGTAGGATTTATTGCTGCACCTTGTATAGGACCATTTGTTCTTAGCCTGCTGGTGTATGTTGGTAAACTTGGAAATCCCTTAACAGGGTTTTTATTATTTTTTGTACTTTCAATGGGTCTGGGACTACCTTACATTTTTCTTTCCGCTTCATCAAGTTCGATCAGCAGGCTGCCCCGCTCGGGAGAATGGATGGAGGGAGTTAAAATTATTTTCGGTCTCATCCTTTTCGGAATGGCGCTGAATACTCTTCAGCCGCTTATTCCTAAAGAGATCTTCAAAACAGTTTTCCCATTGTACATAATTTTATCAGGCGCATATTTAATTTTAATCGACAGAAAAGGAAGTTCATCACCTGTTTACTCCAGGTTCAAATCAGTTATTGCTGTGGCCGCAATAGTTCTCGGTACATGGTCATTAAAACCTGCTGAAGAAAACGAGTCTGTAAACTGGAAGATGCTTACATCCGTCCAAACAATTGATAACAGCATTAGTTCGGAAAACAAACCTGTGATGATTGACTTCTACGCCGATTGGTGCGCGCAATGCAAGGAGCTTGATGAATATACTTACACAAATCCGGATATTGTGGAACTATCAAAATCAATTAATACGATCAAAGTTGATCTGACAAAAGAAAATGAAGACATCACAAACAAATTTAATATTAAAGGACTTCCGGTTGTAGTTTTTTTAAATCCAAATGGTGAAGAATACAAAGAGCTGCGCGTAACGGGTTTTCTGAAACCTGAAGAATTCAAGAAAAAACTTAACTCACTAAAAAATTATATAACTCAAAAATGAAACTTAAAATTTTTTTAATAGTAATTGTTTTTTACGCATTGACCATTAATTCATATTCTCAGAATTCATTTCATAAGGGAAATAAATATCCTCTCTCGGATCTGAGATCAAAGTTAACAAATTCAGTAGTCGAAAATAAATTTGAAATAAAATCATTATCTGTTACGACTAAAAAATCACCAATTTTAGCTTTACTATTTTCAGTTATACTTCCCGGTGCAGGACATTTTTATCTTAACCGTATGGATGTTGGGAAGTATTTTTTAGGAGCTGATGCGGCTTCATGGCTTGGTCTGGTCACTTTGAACATTTATGGGAATAATGTCAGGGATGATTCAAGATCTTTTTCCGTTGAACATGCAGAGGTATCCGGCATTGACAATAAAAATGATGACTTTTTTGCAAGCGTCGGAAATTATGATAATGTATATGAATACAACAATGATAAACTCACACGGGGTGAATATACAAAACTCTATAATGTTAACCAGTTCTTTTGGAACTGGGATGATAACGGGAACAGGACGATTTATGAGACTCAGCGTAAGAACAGTGAGAGGATATACGACTCAAGAATTATATTCGGAAGCATACTGGTCGCTAATCGCATTATAAGCGGTATAAGCGCTTATCTTATCGCGACAAAGGCGAACAAGAATACCACTCTTAACATTCAGCCTGAGCTTATGTACAAAAGCGATTATACATTTGACGGAGTTAAAATTAATATAAGTAAGAATTTCAATTTTTAAGATCTTAAGTAAGAGTTAATTGTACAATTATAAGCTGTGGCTGGAATACGATGGAAGGAAATACAAAGGCTGGCAGAAACAAAAATACACTGACAATACAGTACAGGAGCAGATTGAATCATCAATAGAGACCTTATTGAAGGTAAAAGTAAAACTACACGCAGCTGGAAGAACAGACACGGGAGTAAGTGCTTATGAACAGATTGCAAATTTCAATTTACCTTTGAAACTGGATCTGCAAAGATTCAGGTATTCTATGAATGCTCTTCTGCCTGATTCAATAACTTTGAAAAAGGTATTAAATGTAAATCCTGATTTTCATTCCCGGTTCTCAGCAAAAAAAAGGGAATATATTTATTATATTACTTTTAAAAAGAAATCTATAGGCAGGGATTATTTTTATAAGATGAACGGAAAAGTTGATTTAATGAAAGTAGAGCAGTTCATTACTTTCATTAAAAGGCAAACTTTCTTCCGGTCATTCTGTAAAAACAAGGAAGATAAAAATAATTTTACTTGCTTCATTTTTGATTTCAGATACAGGTATATTAAATCAAGAGATGAACTGGAATTTAAAATTACAGCCAACAGGTTTCTGCATTCCATGGTAAGAGCAATTATAGGATGTGCTTTGGAAATAGGAACAGGGAAAATAATCTTAAAAAATATATTAAAAAAAATCGAGAGAGGAGAAAAAATATCGGTTCATTATCTACCATCAACCGCTTTATTTTTAAATAAAATATATTATTAATGAAAACCCTGAGAATTATCTTTGCCATTGTCTTATCTTTCGCTATCACAGAATTTTCAATATCGCAGGTCCCATCAGGATATCTAAAATCAGAATTAAGATATAAGCTTTCAGAAAAAAACTCTTCTAATAAAATTGAAGATAACTTTAAACAATTAACCAGTATTGAAAAGCCCGGTGAGAAATCTCCATTTCTCGGAGCACTTTTTTCCGGAGTGATTCCCGGCACTGGTGAGTTCTATGCAAAAAGCTATATCAAGGGTGCTATCTTTCTGGCGATAGAAGCAGGACTCTGGATCGCATACTCAAGTTTCCAAAGTAAAGGAAATGATCAAACGGATGCATATCAATTGTACGCAAACCAAAACTGGGATGTTTACAAATACGGAAGATGGCTAAAAGAACAAAATTTTACGGGCTCCGACGGAATTGACCTGAGTTCCAACAAAGAAATATTAAGGAGGCAGATCAATGTCTGTGAGTCTCAGAATTTTTCGCATCAGCTTCCGCCTTATGGTGAACAGCAGTACTATGAACTGATAGGTAAGTACCAGAATTTTGTTACCGGATGGGCGGACGCAGACCTAATGACTGTAAACAGAAATAATTACGGAACATATAAAACCCAGATGTTCATTGATTATTCTTATAACAGGCAGGAGGCAAACAGTTATTATGATAAGGGAACAACAACGCTCACTATCGTCATACTGAATCACATACTCAGTTCTGCTGACGCTGCATGGAGTGTTTCAATGTTCAATAAAAGTCTGAAAGTCAAAACCGGAATTCATCTTGAAAACAATTATTCTTTTTACGGTGAGAAGAAATTAATACCTGTCGCAAACCTTAGGGTAACTTTTTAAACTTACAACTTAGATTAATAGAATTTTTCAATCCGAGATATAAGTGAAATATTTCTTAGAGTTGTAATGATCCCGGGTTTTCATCAGGCTGCTATTGTTTCCTTTTTCAAAAAAGCCGAACATGGTAGCTCCTGATCCGCTCATAGAGGAATAAACCGCTCCCATTTCAATCAGCTCCTCCTTGATTGTTTTTAATACTTCATATTTTCTGAAAACTATGTTCTCAAAGTCATTTACAAAAATGTCTATTTTATCCGGTTCAAAGACAGTAACACTATTCATTAAAGGCTTTTTAGAACTTTCTTCCTTCATGTTGATTTTTTCAAACGCCCATGAAGTAGAAACATGCAAATTAGGGTTTATTATAAGAATGTCATAATCAATTTTAAAATCGGGCAGTACATTCATTTTCTCACCTCTTCCTTCCGCATAACACGGCTTCATTACCATAAAAAAAGGAACATCACTTCCTATCATCAGTGCAAGATCCAGAATTTTTTTTCTGTGAAGGGCAATATCAATTTTAAAATATCGTACGAGACACTTTATTATTGCAGCAGCATTTGAGCTGCCGCCGCCTAATCCTCCTCCGACAGGAATAAATTTTTTCAGCTCAAGACTTATTTTGAAACAATCTCTCACATGAAAAATCTTGAAAAAATTTTCTATAGCTCTGTAGCAAAGGTTATCCTTTGTTAACGGGATGAATGATCGGTTTGATCTTAGCAGTACAGAGTTATAACCAGTCGCTGATCTTTCAATTTCAATCATGATCTCATCATGAAGCTTTACAGGATAAAAAATAGTTTCGAGATCATGAAAGCCATCATCTCTCTTCTTTAAAATTCTGAGTCCGATATTTATCTTGGAGTAAGATTTTAATGTAGTGGCAGACATAACATCGTTGTGAAATTGAAATCAAGATAAATATTTTAGAGAATAAATGTTAAGGTTTAATAACTCCATTTTATTTGCTTAGCCTGCTTCAATAACCCGTTCAAATAAATTTATTTAAATTTATCGACAACTGATTTCAATTTTATCTTGCAAGTTAAGATTTATGGTTTTATGTTTTCTATAAGTTTTATTTTTGAAGTCTGATTTTTTTTAAAAAAAATAAATTCAAAAACATGAACGCCTGTTCGCATATTAGTCTGATAAACGAAAATGTAAAACCCCTTACTCCGGAAGGATGTGAAGAGTGCCTGAAAACGGGGGATTCATGGGTTCATCTCAGGATTTGTCTGATCTGCGGTCATATCGGATGCTGTGATCAGTCAAAAAACAAACATGCGACAAAACACTTTCATAAGACCGCACATCCTGTGATCAGATCTTTTGAACCGGGTGAGGACTGGATGTGGTGTTATATAGACGAGATTTTTATTGAGTAAGCTAAGCTTTCGGCATTCTCAAGGAAAGTAGAAACACCAGAAATATAATAATTGCAGACAGCAAAAATGTTAATGCCCCCAGTTTTTCATAAAGGATTCCTCCCGTGATCAATCCTATTATGCTTGCAAAACTTCCCGTGCTGCTTGCAAAACCCTGGACAGTTCCCTGGTGTCTATCATCAGATACTTTTGAAAGAAGTGATAAGAACGAAGGCCACATCAGGCCATTGCCCAGAGCAAAGAATACAGCTGCTAAATAGATCAATATCATGTTGCCGGATAAAAGTAATAAAAAATTTACAGCCAGTAAAAAACTACCGGTCATTACAAGCTTCTTATCCGAAAATCTCTTCGAAGCAAATGTTAAAACAGGACCCTGCACTAAAACCATTACAAAGCTCAACACTGAAAAAAATATTCCCATTTCAGTAATGCTCCAGCCAAGCTTATCAACTACGTGAATTGGAAAAGCGGTATAGAAAA
>JBDTLQ010000028.1:0-13978 GCA_039934715.1 Ignavibacteria bacterium
AAAATAAATTTCTGCTTTCTTCTCCAAACCCTTTCCGGTAGTTGAGAGAACGGTTCCTTTTCCGAAAGTATTATGCATTACCGTAACTCCTTTTTGTATATCAGGAAATTTATCGGTGATGGGATTGTCCGATTGATCTTCATAATTTTTTTTTGAATAATATTCATACTTTATTGAAGGACCAAACAGGGTTTGCTTTTCGACCGGCTTCGGTCTGCTGCCTGTATTGTACAATTTCAGTCCTTCGTATGTAATATTTTCGTTCATTATGTTCTCAGGGATCTCTTTCAGAAATCTCGATTTCATCTGGTAGGATTGTACGCCGAACTTATATCTCTGATTAGCATATGTAAGGTATAGCTTTTCCTTCGCACGTGTGATCGCTACATAAAACAAACGTCGTTCTTCTTCAAGTTCATCTTCATATAATGTCGCCGTGCTTACAGGAAATAATCCTTCCTCAAGTCCGGTAACAAAGACGACAGGAAATTCCAGACCTTTTGCAGAATGAATGGTCATCATGGTCACAGCGTTCTTTTGATTATCAAGATTATCTATATCGGCAACAAGTGATACCTGCTGCAAAAACATTTCTAGAGTCGGGTAATCACTGTTATCCGCATACTCGGCAATTGCGGACACAAGCTCCTGTATATTATTGATTCTTTCTTCGGACTCAATTGTATTTTCAAGTCTCAAAGCTCTGAGTATTCCGGATTCATCGATCACTCCGCCTGCTAGTTCTGATAATGACATTTCCTCCTTAAGATATTGGTACTTATAAATATAATTAAGTATGTCTATCATCATATTCTTACTGCGTGTGCTGAACTCGCTATAATCATTGATATTTTTCATTACATCAAATATCTGAAGCTGTTTGGTTTCTGAAATATTGATGAGCTTATCAATGGTTGTCTTGCCGATCCCGGCTTTAAGATTTAAAATCCGTACCAGAGATTCATTGTCCTTTGGATTGACAATTATTCTAAAGTATGCAAGCAGGTCCTTGATTTCCTTTCTCTGATAAAATCTGATGCCGCCGATTATAAGATACGGGATATTGTTTTGTCTGAGCCCATCTTCAAGTGCCCGCGATTGCACATTCGTTCTGTAAAGAATTACAAAGTCCTTGAAGTTAAGTTTTTTCTTCTGCATCTCATCGAAAATATATTTACATATTCTTACAGCTTCATCACGGTCTGTCATTGTCTCGATCATGTGGATGCTTTCTCCGTGAGCGTTCTCCGTCCAGAGATTTTTCTCCATCTGCTTGCGGTTTTTCTTGATCACATTATCTGCCAGTGCGAGGATCTTCCGGGTCGATCGGTAATTCTGTTCAAGCTTAAAGATCTTGCAGTCCTTAAAGTCTTCCTGAAAATCAAAAATATTCTGTATCTCTGCGCCTCTCCATTTATATATTGACTGAGCATCGTCGCCAACTATTGAAACATTCCTGTGCTTTTCCGAAAGCATCTTCACAATCATGTACTGCGCTTTATTTGTATCCTGATATTCATCAACAAGTATGAATTTAAATCTGTCCTGATATTTTTCAAGTATCTCCGGATATCTTTTGAATAGTTCTATGGGCTTTATCAGAAGGTCATCAAAATCCATCGCGTTATTTTTGAACAACGCTTTCTGATAGTCCTGATATATGATATCAACTTTTCTGTCGAAGGGAGTCTGAACCATTCCCGAAAATTCTAAAGGAAAGATAAGCTTGTTTTTTAAATTACTGATCGCTCCGTGAATTCCCCTCGGTGTTGGATTGTCGGTGGGCATTGAATTTGTTCCCATCAGCTGCTTGATGAGGTTAGCCGAGTCGTCGCTGTCATATATCGTAAAGTTTCTTGTAAAGCCCAGAAGCTCCGCTTCAGTCCTTAACAGTCTGGCGAAAATGGAATGGAATGTACCCATCCATATCTTCTCATGTCCGGAAGTTACAAGTTTGGAAATTCTGTCTTTCATTTCCATTGATGCTTTGTTGGTAAAAGTAAGTGCAAGTATTTCGAACGGACTTATTCCGGATTCAAGGAGATAAGCGATCTTATAGGTCAGTACTCTTGTCTTTCCGCTGCCGGCGCCGGCAATTATTATGCTAGGTCCTTCAATCTCTTCAACGGCTTTTCTTTGTTCGGTGTTTAATATGCTCAGATCCAATGACATCGGAAATTATTTAGGGAAGATAAAATAAAGAAATTATCTTTGATTGTAAATTTAAAATCATGACATCGCGAATTAAATCCGGATGTAAAATTACTCTTGCTGTATTATTACTGCATCGCTTTTTCTATATCCGCAGTTTCTTTCGGTACTGCTCCGGTAAGATTCTCATTTCCGTTCCGCGTGACCAGAACATCATCTTCTATCCTTACACCCATTCCTTGAAATTTTACGGGGATGCCTTTTGTGTTGAAGGGAAAGTAAAGTCCCGGTTCGATAGTAAGTACATTTCCGGGTTTAAGCTTGTCGTTGTCTTCAGATAATGTTTTGCCTGACGTAACTGCATCATGCGTATCAAGACCAATGTGATGGCCGACTCCGTGTAGCGAATATGTCTTTATGTCTTTTTTGTTTTTCAAAAGCCCCGCTTTGAATAAGCCGTCTGCAAGAACTCTATCACTCAGATCTTTAAGTTCAGTGTACCTTACACCCGGTCTTATCTTTTTTATGCACTCTTTGTTTGCTTTCAAGACAATGTCATAAATAATTTTTTGTTCTTTGGTAAATTTACCGTTGACAGGAAAAGTTCTCGTGATATCCGAGCAATAATAATTATACTCCGCGCCCGAATCTACAAGAAGCAGGTCTCCGTTTTTCAACACCTGATCATTGCTGTCATAATGAAGTATGCAGGCATTCTCACCACCTGCTACAATAGGATAGTAAGCATTTTCCCTGCTGCCGTTAAACTTGTAATTGAATTCCAGGCTTGACTGAACCTGATATTCGTTCAGCCCGGGTCTGATCATTTTCAAAGTCTGATTGTAAGATTCTGCCGAAATGTCACAGGCTTTTTTGATCATCTTTATTTCATAAGGTACCTTGACACTTCTCATTTTTCCGAGTAGGAATGATGCGTCTATAACTTCTACGTTGGCTGAAATAATATTAAGATTATTAAGAAATTGAGTTACAAGTTCATTCATCTCACCATTAAGTTTGATCAGTTCGGATAAATTAACATAGAGCTTTCGATATGTTGCCAAAAATTTCGAACCTAAAGCGGTTTTGATATCGAAATTTATTTTGCCTTCCTCTATACCAAGTTCCTGTTTTACTTTATTATATCCGAGTCTTCTGCCTGTCCATGTTTCCATCAGCGAATCCTTTTTCTGAACATATAGAACTTCATTTGCTTTTCTTTGCTTTTCTTCAATTTTAAGTTGCATCCCCGAAGGTGCCATTACCAAAGCTGCATTCGGTTCGGTGAATCCGGTAAGATAATAGAAATTCTTATACTGCTTAAAATCAAAATCACCATCGTATGATTTGCTCTGATGTGTGCTTCCGAAGATTATCGCTATAGAATCTTTACCGATCAATCTGGAAAATTCTTTTCTTCTGGATCTGTGAAATTCTTTTTGATCCTTATCCATTCAGCAATTACAATTTTTTTTTATAAAATTTGTTCCGGTAAAATTTTTTGATGATTCTGACTGAAAAAAATCGCGACTTAATCATCGAACTGATCTTTCTTCATTTCTTCAAGACCTTCTATTGGTATCGGGTAATTTTTTGTAAAACATGCGGTACAGTAATCTGTCTTCTCATTTTTATAAGGCACGGATTCAAGAAGCTTGTCTGTCGCAAGATAGGCAAGGCTGTTAACCCCCAATGCTTTGCGGATCTCCTCGATGTTCTGATTATGTTCATTTGCAATGAGCTCGTTTGCGGATGGAAAATCCATTCCGTAATAGCATGGAGAAATTATAGGAGGTGATGTTACTTTTAAATGAATTTCCTTCGGCTCCGCTTTCTTAATAAGATCAACAAGAAGTCTGGATGTTGTTCCTCTTACAATTGAATCATCTACCATTACCACTTTCCTGTCTTCGATCACACCCTTTACTGTATTGAATTTTGTCTTAACCTTCATTTTTCTTTTATCCTGTCCGGGCTGGATGAATGTCCTCCCAACATAATGGCTTCTTATCAAACCGATCTCATGCTTTATATTCGTGTTATGCTTTACCGCTTCATTAAAATATCCGAGAGTAGCGGTGTTGGAAGAATCAGGAACATTTATTACAACAGCTTTCTTATCTGTATCACTGTCTTTTTCCGGGGGCGGACTTTCGATCGCCAATGTCTTTCCGATCTTTCTTCTTACTTTATCAACCTTCTCTTCGAAAACTGTACTGTCGGGTCTTGAAAAATAAATATATTCAAATATGCAGTGTTTATACTTCTCTGCTTTTCCAATTGAATAAGATTTAATTTTATTTGTGGCGACAACTTCACGATCGATCATGATTATCTCTCCCGGCTCTACATCACGAATGTATTCAGCGTTAATTATATCGAACGCGCAGGTCTCGGAAGCAAATACATAGCTGTCGAACAACTTTCCGAATGCAAGCGGTCTTACTCCGTATGGATCCCTGATGGCAAATAGTTTGTCATCCGTTAGTATGCAGATCGAGTAAGCTCCTATCACCTGCGAAAATGTTTCAAGTAGTTTATTGACAATATCGGGTTCTTTGCTTCTTGCTATCAGGTGAAGTATCAGCTCACTGTCTGTTGATGTCTGAAAAATTGTTCCGTCATTCTGAAGCTTCTCACGAAGATATCTTGTGTTAGTGAGATTTCCGTTGTGAGAAAGAGCGAGATTTCCGTCTTTAAAATTTACTTTAAACGGCTGGATGTTATTTCTTTTATCACCCGAACCGGTGGTTGAATACCTTGTGTGTCCAATAGCCGCACTTCCCTTTAAGACATCAGTCAGGATCTTGTCATCCGCAAAGACACTGAGCACAAGGCCATGGTCTTTATGAATGTTGAATTTATATTTACCTGTTTCCGCATCATACTCTGATGTCACAATGCCTGCAGCTTCTTGTCCACGGTGCTGCAATGCATGCAGACCGTAGTATGCCATCACCGATGCATCCGGATTGTTGTAAATTCCAAACACTCCGCAGTTTGAATGTATGGATTTCTCAGCGCTAAATTTTATTTCAATAATTTTCTTTTTCACAGGAAGTATCGTTAAGTTAATTTTTTGATTATAAATAATAAAGGTAACATGAGATAATATTTACCCTGATCCTGAAAACATTTTTTGAAATAGCAAATATAAATGCACGAAGATATGTTGACTGATCAAAATGAATTTGTTAATTTATCTGAAACTTAATGTAGGACAGACCCGTTAACATTAACGCATGCCAAAACACTTCAAAAAATATTGTCTTCGACTATTATCATTGATGCTTCTTGTAAGCTTTTTATTATCAAATGTCTCGGTTTGCGCGATCATGATAAACAAATGCGGATCGGGAATGCCAAAATGCTGTAATAAAAAATTTGCAGACGATAGTTCATATCCGGAAAAAATGGGTAGAAGCTGCTGTTGTGAAATAAGAGAATCGAGCCGGCAGCCGGCAGAGATCACGTTAACCGTCAATGAAGGCAATCAAAAAATTTCAGATTATGCACTGAATACAAACCCTAATTATTACTTTGGTATTACCGAAAATGTTAAGTACAATACCAGAGTTTTATCAACACATTCTCCGCCGGAGCAGGATATTTATTTGCTCAATTCAAATTTCAGAATTTAGAATTTAATCGTTATTGAAGAAGATCATTAATCTATATTAAATATAGATGGATTTTATATTTAACTTTTAATAAACTTTTAAAAATTTTAAATTCTAATAAGAAAATGAAAACATTAAATTATCTTGCGGTTTTAATGATCGCAATTATATTTTCGGCATCATTCATTGCAGCCGATGTAAACCAGCCTTCAGATCGTACAAATTGCACTGATTGCTCCGGTTCAGTTTGCTCCGCCAATGAAAAGAATTCTTCGGGTGGAAATTCAATCAGCAAGGAAGATTGCTATGAAAACGGTTGCACGGAAAATTGTTCGTATGGAACTGAGACCTCTTTGAATGAATCGGGGGGGATCAATAATAATGATCAATCTGTCGTTGTTAATAAAGACAATGATAAAAATTGCTCAGGCAACTGCACTAAAGAAAGTTGTAAATAAAATAATGTTAGTAACGGGGCATAATTTTTATGCTCCGTTATTTAATTAATAATAAAATTTATGAAAAAGCTAATATTAATAATATTGACAATATTCCTGGGACTTAGCGGTTCTTCAAACGCTCAGGTAACTCAGCTTACAATCGGAGTGGACGGATTCACCTGCTCTCTGTGTGCTAAAGGAGTGGAAGCTCAGTTCAAGTCTCTGGATTTTGTAAAGTCAGTGAAGACCGATCTCAAAAATACTTTATTCATCCTTTCACTTAAATCAAATCAGCCGATAAATGTATCACAGATCAGGGATGCGGTTGATGACGGAGGTTTCAGTGTCCGGGATATAAAGATTGAAGCAAAAGGTACAATAAAAGGTAACCTGAACTCAGGATACATTTTCGTTTCTCCGAATTCTCCTGAGATTCAGCTTAAAGATATTAACGGGGATCTGTCCGACGGCGATAAAGTTTTGCTGAAAGGTAAGATCAACTCGAATTCAAATTCGATATCGGTAACCTCTATAAAGAAGATCTAAGAGATATAGAAATTTTGTTTTTTTTTAAACAAGGGATATTACATAATGACCCTGATGATTTAGATTGTCAGGGTTTTTAATTAAGCTGTTATTTTAAATACTTGTCTAAAAAAATTCATTACAATTCTGAACTACATATCTTAATTTTAATTTTACTTTTACTTCATTCAATTCTACATTAATAAATTTATAGATAACAGGTTACTCATGAAAATCTCAGATTCAAAATGGAAATAAAAAATATCACTCCTGAAGAAACTACAAATCTGAGACAGCTGACACTTCGTCAGCATCAGAAAGCCGAAGAGCTTATCTATGATGGTGATCACGACAAGGATACCGTTCATTTCGGAGCGTTTGTTGATTCTAATCTTGAAGGAATTGCTTCGATTTATAAAGAGGGAATGAAGGAAGATCCAAAGCCGGATTCCTGGAGGCTCAGAGGAATGGCGACTTCCGAAAGGATAAGAGGCAAGGGTTATGGAACAATATTAATGAACCGCTCCATTGAACACATAAAAAAAAATAATGGCAAACTCTTCTGGTGCAACGCGAGAATTACTGCTGAGCCGTTTTATGAAAAGTTCGGTATGAAAAGGACCGGAGAGGTTTTTTATCCAGAGGACCTCGGACCTCACATTGTTATGTGGATGGAGATAAAGTGATCATTACTTAATTAAAAAATTTATGTCTGACAAAACATTTGAAAAAATTTCTTTGAAAATAAAGAACGGTCATGGGGATAACCTGAATACAGATCTCAGATTTGATCCGTATGAAAAAAACTTACCGCTGGTAATATTCTGTCACGGGTTTAAAGGCTTTAAAGACTGGGGAGGATTTCCGTACATGCTGGATAAGATCGCGGAAGAAAGTAATTTCGCTGTATCATTTAACTTTTCTTACAACGGCGTCGGTGATATTGAAAGTGAACATAGTGATTTTACAAGGCTTGAACTGTTTGCGAAAAATACTTTCTCAAGAGAGCTTGATGATCTTGGAAATGTGATAGATTATTTATTTGAGAATAAGGAAAAGTATAATTACGATGTGAACAATATAACATTGATCGGGCATTCGCGCGGCGGAGGAATAGCGGTCTTAAAAGCAGCCGAAGATCCGAGAATTACAAAGCTTATTGTTCTTGCTTCTGTCAACAGCTTCGACCGTTACAGTGAGGTTCTGAAGAGTAAATGGAAAGAAGCCGGATTCTTTGAAGTGCTAAACTCGAGGACAAATCAAATGATGAGAATGAATTATAGTCTGATAGAAGACCTTGAAAAAAATAAAGACAGGCTCGACATTCAAAAAGCAATAACAAAAATAAATATCCCCTCACTCATAATTCACGGAACACAGGACATTACAGTTGATTATTCAAACGGTGAAGATCTTTATGCAAGAAGTAATAAAGATAGGACAAAGCTTTTTCTTATTGAAAACACAGGACATACTTTCGGAGCTGTTCAGCCATTTGAAGGAACAACAAAAGCCTGGGAAGAGGTCATTACACTAATTTTAGATTTTATTAAAAAATAATCCGACCTGATGAATTATTTCCGAGTGCCGCTTTCCTTTTTCATTCCGGTAATACTGCTTTTATTTTTTGCTCAAATAAGAAGCGACGTAAGGTGTGAACCTCCGGCTTCTAAAAAGAATCAGGATCAAACGGCAACTGAACAAATGGTTTCTAATGAAAAGGAGCAAGAAACTTCTCACGGTGATCAGTTTTCAACCGTTTACATTCTTCTCTTTCTTATATTAGCAGGAGCACTTGGAGGACGATTTCTCGCGCTAAAGATCAATCAGCCCGAAGTGCTCGGAGAGCTTATAGCAGGTGTTATAATAGGTGTTGTTCTCTATCAGTTTAACTCTCCTATAATGACATTGATACGACATCAGGATGATGTAACTAAAATTATACAAAGCAGTTTAACGGAAGATATTGAATGGAAGACCGCGGTGAAAAAAAATCTTCCATTGGAAACAGCTGAACAGGGGAGCTATGCAAAAGAACTCATCGGTATAATGGAGAGTCCTGAATTTTCGGAAAACAATATGACTGTACAGATTATATTACTCTTATCAAACTTTGGAGTTCTGATCTTACTATTCGTGATCGGACTGGAATCGAGCATGGAAGAAATGTTTAAAGTCGGAGTTCCTGCGCTGATCACTGCTGTAATAGGGGTAGTTGTGCCTTCACTCCTGGGGTATTTTACATCAATGATAATACTGCCTGATCATGGGACGAATTTTTATTTGTTCGTCGGAGCTACGCTCTGTGCTACAAGCATCGGTATCACAGCAAGGGTATTTAAAGATATGAATAAGCTCGCCATACCGGAAGCAAAAGTTGTATTAGGCGCGGCAGTTATAGATGATATACTGGGGCTTATAATTTTGGCAGTTGTCGCAGGAATAATTTCAAGCGGCTCATTTGAAGGATCTACTATCGTAATAATCCTTCTTAAATCGTTTTTATTTCTGGGGATCGTTCTTTATGCTGGTGCCAGATTCCTGAAACAGCAGATAAAATTTGCGGCGTTGCTGGATAATAAAAATATCAGGCTCGTATTCCCGTTCGCACTGCTTTTTCTACTTGCATGGCTGAGTGATCAGGTCGGACTGGCCAGCATAGTTGGAGCATTTGCAGCCGGACTTATAATAAAAGAAGAATATTTCAATGATGCACTAAAAGATAAAAATATAACAGTTAAAAGTCTCATTGCACCGATTGAAACAATTTTCGCGCCTGTGTTTTTTGTTATTATGGGCCTTCAGGTTGATGTACTTGCATTCGGCAATTTGAATATTCTCGGACTTGCTTTGGCTTTAACTTTTGTGGCAATATTAGGAAAGCTTGTTTCCGGAATATTTGCGAAAGGGATGGATAAAAAAATAATCGGGATAGGGATGGTCCCCAGGGGAGAAGTCGGTTTGATCTTTGCGGGAATCGGCAAAACGATTGGTGTTCTTGACGCAACAATGTTCTCGGCGATAATTATTATTGTTATACTCACGACCTTTATTACACCTCCTGCATTGAAATGGGCATTTGTAAATCATGACAAGAAGCTTTCAAAAAATTAAGATCAAAATACAATGAAATGGAAAATATTAATAGCAGCGATCTTGTTAGTCACAGCTGCGGGTTTATTTTTTATACTTAATCAAAATACTAAGAAAGAGCATTTTAATAAAGAGATCGAAGAGAAAGATGAATCAGAAGAAATAGGCGGTCATGTGCCTGCTGAAGACTGGTTTGAAAGACA
Organism: Ignavibacteria bacterium; assembly: GCA_039934715.1. Taxonomy (GTDB): domain Bacteria; phylum Bacteroidota; class Ignavibacteria; order Tepidaquicellales; family Tepidaquicellaceae; genus JAGPCH01. Next base: position 10,033 of record JBDTLQ010000028.1, read on the forward strand.
ACGGGCATTTCCTTTTGATGAAATTCCTCAGGAAGAATATCTAAAGTCGGTTGAGTATGTAAAAAATTATATGTCTGTAAGAGATCTCGACAATTCTTCATCATGGGAGCTCGCAGGTCCGGCAAATATTGAAGGAAGAATAACGACCATCGCTATTGATCCTGTAAACTCTCAAATAGTTTATACAGGAACTGCTAATGGCGGAGTATGGAAGTCGACAAATTTTTGTCAAAGCTGGACAAGTGTCTTTGACAATCAGAACACATCTTCAATAGGAGCTATTGCAATTGATCCGATGGATCCGGAAATAATTTATTGCGGGACAGGAGAATCAAATTCATTAAGAAGTTATTATCCCGGAACGGGAATGTATAAATCAATTAACGGAGGATCGAACTGGACGTTCATAGGTCTGGACAGTTCATATACAATTGGCAACATCGCTGTCAATCCCTCAAACAGTCAGGAAATTTTTGCAGCAGCAGGCGGATGGACAAGGAGAAAAAATAATCAGCGCGGAGTTTACAGATCCTCCGACGGAGGCAGCAGCTGGGAGCGAAAACTTTTCATTGCTGATTCGGTGAGCGCGATCGATGTAGTTATAGATCCGAACACTCCTTCAAAGATCTTCGCTGCAATGTGGGAAAGATTAAGAAGAGAGGACCGGATAAAATATGGAGGAATAAGATCGGGGATGTATGTATCGGTTAATTCAGGTGAGACATGGACACAGGTGAGCGGAGGATTTCCAGTTAACGATGTAAGCATGGGAAGGATTTCAATGGACATCTCAAGATCAAATTCGCAGGTCATATATGCACTGACTGCATTAACAAATGGAAACACAAGAGGATTGTATAAATCCATTAACGGCGGAACGAACTGGACCCTGATAAATTCCACTGTAGCTAATTCGTCCAACTATGCATGGTTCAACAGGATATGTCGTGTCGATCCTTTAAATCAGGATAAATTATTCTGCGGCGGTCTCGACATGGAATTATCTTTTAATGGCGGAACATCTTTTTCCGCTATCAATGAATCACATGTCGATCAGCATGCCGTCGCCTTTTCTTTATCAGATCCGAATTACATTGCCATAGGAAATGACGGAGGGATTGATTATTCAACAGACGGAGGTTTGAGCTGGCTATACAGCGAGACACTTCCCATTACACAATTTTACGCAGGTGAAATTGATTTCAATAGCCCAAATACTATTCTTGCCGGAGCGCAGGATAACGGAACTGTAAGAACAACCGGAACTGTCGGAAACTGGGATGAAATAAACGGCGGTGACGGGTTTTACTGTCTGGTTGATTATTCAACTTCACAAAAAGTTTACGCGTCATCTCAGGGCGGGGGACTCGTGCGCTCAACTGACGGCGGAAATAGTTTTATGGGCGGTACAAACGGACTCGACCTTGCTTTTACAAACTGGATGACTCCGTATGTAATGGATAAAAATGATCCTCAAAAACTTTATTGCGGTACATACAAAATTCACCGGACAACAAACAGCATGCAGTCGTGGACCGTTATCAGTCCGGACCTGGCTAACGGACACGTTGCCAATCTCGGTACGATCACAACAGTTGATGTTTCAAGATCCGATCCGAATGTGATATACTGCGGTACCGATGATGCAAATGTTTGGACAACAACGAACGGAGGAACGAACTGGACTAAAATAAATTCAGGACTTCCATACCGCTGGGTAACACGTGTAGCCGTTCATCCCGATTCGGCGAATGTATGTTATGTAACTTTGTCGGGATATAAAGTTGATTCAACAGGTTCGCATATTTTCCGGACAACAAACTACGGATCGAACTGGACCTCTATCAAAGGCAATCTACCCGACGCACCCATTAATGACGTTATCATCGATCCGGATAATACCAATACACTATTTATCGGTACTGATATTACGGTAATGATTACAACTAATCTCGGAGCAAGCTGGAATATCTTAAGCACCGGAATTCCTTCAAATGTTCCGTGTCAAGATCTGACATTTCATCACCCGACAAGATCTCTTGTAGTGTGGACGCATGGAAGAAGCGCTTTCAGAACGATCGTTCCCATTGTTGGTATTGAAAATAATAATTTGAATGTGCCTGCAGAATTTATACTGGATCAGAATTATCCCAATCCTTTCAATCCAAAAACAATTATCAATTATCAATTATCAATGTCCGGTTTAGCGACATTAAAAATTTATAATTCACTCGGTGCACAGATTGAGACTCTTTTAAATAAAAAGCAAAATCCGGGGAGCTATTCTGTTGAATTTGACGGAAGTAATTATCCAAGCGGGGTTTATTATTATACAATGTATCTTAACGGAAATATGATGAAGACAAATAAAATGATCTTACTAAAATAAGAATTTTATTCCAGAACTACTTAAGGAATTTATTTTTATCCGAAGATTCTTTTTTGATCTTATTTTTAAAACGGATGATCTTATCTAAAATTTTTTTATCTGAGGTTCCTAAGATCTCCAAAGCAAGTAAAGCTGCATTCTTCGCGTTGTTGATCGCTACTGTAGCTACAGGTACACCATAAGGCATCTGCACTATAGATAATAAAGAGTCGAGACCTTTCAATGCTTTAGTCACGACAGGAACTCCGATGACCGGAATTGGCGAATAAGCAGCGCTCATTCCCGGCAAATGTGCGGAGCCGCCTGCACCCGCGATGATCACTTTTATTCCGCGTTTATGAGCATTCTTTGAATATGTTGCCATTAAGTCAGGAGTTCTGTGCGCGGAGGTGATCTTCATTTCATATGCAACTTTAAACTCATCAAGAACCTCAGCAGCCTGTTTCATTACAATCATGTCGGAGTCCGAGCCCATGATTATTCCAACAAGCGGTTTGATAATTTTCTTTGCCATTAATTTCTTTGAATTATTAAGAGTGTTAGATCATCTCTCTGAATACTATCATTAGTAAATCTTTTTACATCCTGTACAAGTCCATTCAATAGTTCATTTGTTTTTTTGTCCGCATTATTATTTAAATACAACTCCAGATTGTCATGACCGTATTCAGACTTGTCTTTATTCATTGCCTCATTCACGCCATCAGTATAAAGGATCAGTTTATCACCTCTTTTGAAATCAAACACAACTTCATTCCCTCCTTCTTTGTCAACATTATTCATTGCACCAAGTGCGATCCCATGTTTTTTAATTTTAAATATCTCTTTCGATTCACCTGAAATTTTATAAGGAGGCAGATGTCCTGCATTAAACAGCATGCATTTATTTTTCCCGGTATCGATAATAGCGAATATGGCCGTAACAAACATCTTCCTGCTTTGTGTCTTGCGGATCATCCTGTTTAATTTTGCAATGACCTCCTTTGGATCAGAGTGATCTTCAAGTATAAGGTGCATACAGCTTCGTAAGCCTGAAAGCAAAAGTCCGCTTGCAACTCCGTGTCCTGAAACATCACAGATAAAAAGTCCGATCTCGTTTTCGGAGATCTTAAAATAGTCGAAGTAATCACCGCCTACTTCGGTTGCAGGTAGAGATGTAGCGGAGATCTGTATCTCACCTATTGTCGCGTTATTTTCAGGAAGCATTGAAAGCTGAATTTCTCTTGCATAGTTCAGCTCCTTCTTCATTCTCAGACTCTCATAATTTTTTTTGTAATTAAAATCATATTGCTCGAAGAATCTTCTACGCCGCTTTCGCTCATTCAAATAAGAAATTACAAAAAATAATAGACCTATAGCGAAATTCGGAATACTGTTGCCCGGATTGAAACTAGTATTAAACAGCAGCATTGCTATTATCGGCACACCTACTCCAATTGCGAACAATTGTACGATCTCTGTTCTTGAAAATCTGAATATGATAAGCATTATTCCAAAAAAAAGAATGTACTGTACAAACGAATTGTCATCCTTCTCGCCCATGGAAACCCTAATATC
>JBDTLQ010000029.1:0-13939 GCA_039934715.1 Ignavibacteria bacterium
GGCATTTGCAGATGAAGGAAAGCTTTGACCAGTCTGCCTCAGATCAGGATTGGAAGTTTTAAATATACAGCAGGATGAAATTATTATTAAAAAAAGAAATGATAGAGAAGAGAGTTTTTTCAAATCAGGAATTTTTAAACTTTTCAATTTTTAGAAAGATTAATTCTATAAAAAATTTTGTTCTAAATTAATTTTTTACAGACTCAAGTTCAATGCTGTTGCTAGTTGCTAGTTGCTAGTTGCTAGTTGTTAGTTGCTAGTTGCTAGTTAGTTGCTAGTTGCTGCTTTATTGTCAAACAAACAACAAACAACAAACAACAAACAACAAACAACTAATAACTATCAACTATCAACTATCAACTATCAACTATCTCATCAAGGCTCACAAAATATATCTTGCCCGTTACTTTCCTCTCCTTAAAAATTTTACTTATTACCTCTTTATATATTTCAATCTGTTTTAAATATTTATCAAGATTATTTTTTTTCTTATCGGTCTTATAATCGATCACTTCGATCCCGTTGTCATAAAACGCGATGAGATCAATAATTCCTCTGATCACCTTGTCTTCTTTGGGGTAAAGGAATTCAACTTCTGATCTGAGTTCATTAGCATTAAGGTTGCTGATAAAATTTTTCAATCTTTGAACTTCAACTAAATCAGATTCGACATCCAATCCACTGGCTAACTTGTGTGCGATATTGTGAACTTTCGAGCCGAAGTCCAACTTGCTCTTGCTTGTTTTGATCGAATAACTCTTTGCATCTATTTGGTCTGAATCTTCTTCGCCAACTATTTCATCCATGATAGCATGTGTCGAGATAAATTTTTTCACTTTTTCAGGCGGCAATTCCAATTTTATCCCAACACCGCTGGATTCATTCGCGACCAGAGATGGAATAATCTTATGATCAAAGTCAGTAATGATCTCCCTTCCGGTTTTATCCGAAAGATCTTTGAAAAAAGGAGAAGGATTAAAAGCTGTAAAGTAAACATACTGCTTTGCTCTGGTGACTGCAACATAGAGCAATCTCCGTTCTTCATCATAATCGGATATCTTACAAACAGTATTAGCAAGATCAGTGCGCCAGCTGTTGAACCGGTAATAGAATCTTCCATTAGAAGTAAAAAATGTTTTTGCACGCAATCCTGCAAAAGGATGATACGTTAATTTATCAGCATCACCTTTGCTGCCGGGAAAATTCTTTAAATTAACATTGGATATGATAACAACGGGATATTCGAGTCCTTTCGATCCGTGAATGGTCTGTGTCAGCACTGCATCAGAAGAATATCCGGGCTCGATCTTAAACTCCGCATTGGCTGAGTTATCAATTATCTGTATAAGATCATTCAGCGAGATCAGATCTGAATTCATCCATGACTGTATCACTGTAATGATCTTATTTCCTGTCTCATTGTGATAACCGTATTTGCTTAGTATAGCTTCAACTGCATAAAGAATATTATTTTTTAGTGATCTCAGCTTTTTAAGAAATTCAGAAAGTTCTTTTGGGAAATCCGGAAACAGCTGATAGTCATTAGACCTGTTGTCAATATAATTATCTTTGAAAAAATTTATCTCCGGATAATTATAACCCTCCTTATCAAGCACAGGCAGCCATCCGAAAAGATCTTTCTCATTTGCCATCAGCCGTAGCCACGAGAGAACAAGCACACCCGGCTCACTTGCAAACAGTTCCAGACCACCTCCGTAATTTACAGGAATTTTTAGCCGGTTTGCTTCTCTCTGAAGCTCAAGACAAAATCTTTTTGTTCTTGATAGCACACAAATATCAGAATACTTTACAGGACGTTCTTCAATAATTTCCCCGGTAGATCTATCAAATACCCTTATCCGGTATTTATCATTGTTGCTTACTAGTTCTGATATTTTTTTCAATACCAGACGGTATTCCTCAATCCTGTTCTTTGCTTTATAAAATTCAATTTCAGTAAGGTCTTCAAGATCTCTTGCCGGAGTTAATGTCTTCGCAAAATTTTTCTCGATCGTCCCTATATCAACTTCCTCGTCATCCTTTCCTTCTACTAAGAGTGTTGTCTTGCTGAACTTCAATATTGTCTCCGAACTCCTGTAATTAATATCAAATATTATTTTTTTGTGTTTACCTGTCTCATAAGTTATTCTTGTTTCGTCGGCGTTCAGTTCCTCTTTATACTTCTGAATATTTCGCGCAAACTCGGTTATGTTTTCAATCTGTGTATTTCTGAATCCGTATATTCCCTGCTTCCAGTCACCTACTACACAAAGATTAGCGAGGTCATTAATATCTTTGCAGATCAGCATGATCAGCTTGAATTGTATTTCATCCGTATCCTGAAACTCATCTATCATTACATATTCAAACTGCACATTATTCCTGGCAATTTTATCATTGTACAAAATCAGATAAGCGAACATTACAAGGAAATCATAGTTCAGCAGATTTCTTTTCAACAGATGTTCAATGTATTCAAGATAGATCTCGCGCATAAATTCAAAATACTCATCACGCGCATCGTTGAACAAAATTTCCTTCATCTCCGGATTTACGAATGTTTTATTATGAAAAATATTATCCTTGTTCAGATCAAGGTAAAGTTTCTCCCCAAGGAATTCATTGAAAGCTTTATACAATTTATTTTGTTTTTCACCCCTGACTCCTATCACTTTTTCATTCAGAATATCAAACCGTTCACAGAATAATTTGTAATTGCCTGTAAGTTTTTCGACATCTTCCTTTTTCCATCCTTTTGCTGTAGGAAAAATACCAAAGCTGCTCAGCTTCTTTATGACTTTGAGAACAACAGCATGCTCTCCTTCGAGAGCATATAAAATATTCTGATACCTGGATTTATTACCCGCTGAAAAATTCAGGAAGAACTTTCTGAAGATCTCTTCCTCGAAGGACTGGTCTTCAATGATATTGAAATTCTTCGGAAGGTATTCGGTAAGTCCAAGATAAGAAGGAGAAACCGTTCCAAATTTTTTAAGTATTCTTGAACAGAATGAATGGAAGGTCATTATCGGCGCTTCAAGAAGCTTGCTTATACTAACTGATGAGGAAAGTTTTTTTATAACTTCCTGCTTCATCTGTTCAGCAGCGTTTCTTGTGTATGTGATCAGTAAAATATCTTCAGGCTTTACATCTGTGTCAATAATGTTCCCATATCTCTTTACGATTGAATATGTTTTTCCGGTACCTGCCCCTGCATCAACAAGATGTATGCCTTCAAGTGACTTGATAAGTTCAAGCTGAGGATCCTGCAGAATGTTTAATGCCATAGCTTATTCCCGATACATAAATTTAAATAGTTACACTCTTTACAGATGTCCATTGACCCGAATGCAGGTTCAAATGGAAATTTAGATACAAAATATTTATTTAGATCTTCAAGTGTTTTATTAATAAGATCTGAAAATTTATCAATGTCATCTTTAAAGATTAATCCTTCTCTAAGCTTTCCTGTTCTGATATTATGAATGACGGCAGCGACAGGACCTATAAAGTTTTCATTGAGAGAGCCTTGTGTTTTGCATCTGAAGGAACGGTATTCCAGACCGATATCATTAAGCACAGAATTTGTGATCTCAAGGAAACGGTTTGTAAAAAGATCTTTGTCATAAAAATCCTGATCATTGAGTCCGAGATTATCCAGGATGTGTTTGTAATTTTCATAACCCACTTTTTCCAATAGTCTGCCGGGCTTTTCGCTGTTGCCAAGCAGCTTAAAGACTTCTTCGGTATAGATATGTTCAAGAAAAGTTACCGGAAGATATTTTAGTGTTGTCGCGTTAGACTGTTCTTTGTTGCCGGGGTGAATCTGATTTTTGTAATTGGAAAACAAAAAGTAGTATATGAAGTCAATTTCATTGAATGAATTTCTTAATGCTGCAATGTAAGCAGCTGCCTGAAAATCAAATTCAGCGGACTCATATAAGTTTATAAAATCAAGATTCGACTGAAGTGTTATCTCCGATACCTTTTTTCTTGTCTTTCCCGATTTATAGTCAACTACTGTTTTTCCCGACTGAAGATCTACTTTCCCCGTTATCATCGTACTTTCTTTATTATCAAGCCATTGCTCAGTGTTGTTGTATATTTTTTTCAGATCAAGTTTTTCCATGAGAATATTTCTCACCGGGGCTTCAGGTGAATCAAGTTTTGTCTTATGAAGATTTAAAGAGTCAATGAACCTGACTATCGACTCAGTTCCTATCTGAAATTCGGATCTTATAAATTCGGCATTTACATTTTTAAGGAGAAGCGAAAGTTCATTGGTCATCATATCAATGATCTGCTTTGAGTCTTTCTTCACCAGCTCAGGATAATTAAAGTAAAGCTCAGCAAAATTATGAAAGAGATTACCTCTTTTCATAACTGCAAGATCTTCAGAAGGGAGAATTTTATTGAATGTAAAATATTTAGGACACCGGAAATAATCATTGAAGCGTGACGGCGAAATTGATTTAACCTCATCACTCTTTTCAACAGGAAATTTAGTGATCTTTCCTGTGTATTCAGGCCTGATCTTTTTATTGTTAATTATTACCGGGTTAAAGAAATCATCATTAAAGCTGCTGATCTCGTTTTCCGAAAGGAGAAGGAAGTAATAGCATGGTACAACTTCATTATAATCTTTAATATGTTGTACAAAATAAAACCGCTGTCTCCCCTGCTGCAGTAGTATCTGAAACCTTTTAAGATTTTTTTCTTCTTCTTCCTCTTTATTAAGATAGTCAATGTCCGGATACAATGTCATCCAGCTGTTGTCCATTCCGAGATAAAAAATTATCTGCCTGTCAATGAATGCCGAGTTAAGAGCATTCACAAAAAGCACCCCCGACCTCTCTGAACCGGTTTCAACATCAAATTCCTTTAGAAAATATTTCAGATCAAGAAGCCCGGTAAGATCGATCTTAACATCTCCAATTTCCAGAATATCCAGCACTTCTTCAAATCCGGCACTGATCCGGAAATTAAAACTCTTTTCAAGAACTTTTATAAATTCTTTATAATCATAATTCCTGACATCTTTTGAGATATCATATAATCTCTTTAGTCCCTTGTCCTTATTTACATAGTTAATATAGTTTGACATATCGTGCTGCCCGAAAAAGCTGCCGATCATAATTCCCAGTTCAGCCGCGATGGGAGTAAATTCTTTTACCTTGAGCTCATCGATGCGAAAAGCGAGCTCTATCAGTGAAATAAAATTTCTTACTGAAACTTCTTCACTCAAAAAATTTTTTACTTCAATCTTAATTCCCGCTTCCTTTAATCTCGCTTTGAGAATTTCGAGATGATCGGATCTCGCGTCAAGAACAATTGCAGTATCTTCGGCATTATCTTTATTGATGAGATCAGTAATGTTTTTTATTAGCTGTTCCGAAGAGGAAAACAAATATGTCTTTTCAATACTGAACTGTTTATCCGTGAAGATATCAATCTTAATAGCAGGATCACCACGCCGTGGTAAAACTTCAAGGTCAAGCAAACTGAAAAGATCTTCGCCTATTACTGCTATTTTCTTGTCTCTATAAAAATCCTCATTAAAATTTTCCATCGCAGTCTCGATCGTGGCGATCTTATCCAAATATTTTATAAGCGAGCTTTCTTCCTCTGAAAGAAACTCTCCTGTAAATTCGAGCTTTGCGTTGTACATCCAGACTTCGTAAATTTTCATTATAGATTGATGTACATGCTTGACCGGTCTTTTTGAAAGCCTGCTGATCATAAGAACAACTTCATACTTTTCATATATCTTTTCATAATACAGCTGGGCAAACTTCGATGCGATCTGCTTCGGTGTCATTGCAAGGTATTCAAGACGCGGCTCTTCAACCAGTTTATTCAAAGCAGTTGCAAGCGGGGCGTCATTTGTAATGACAAGATCATAGCCCTTGCATTCCTCATACAGCTGCTCAATGCTCTTAGACTTTCGTATCATTGTGTAAATTGAATATTAAATTTCAAAATAGTTAATTAACTTTATAAAAAAAATTCTATGTATATCCTTTTTTAGATATTTTTTTTACCACTAAGGCACAAAGGCTCGAAGAAAAAATATATTGCATTATTTCAAAACAAATTCAAAAAAAGAATTTTCAACAAAGGCATAAAATTGCTATTAAGATTTTGGAAATAAAATCTTAGTGCCTTAGTGTCTTAGTGGTTAATTAATACCTCAAGAATGGCAAAGAAAACAAAAGCTGACAGCATAACTATTTTTTCCTGGAACGTGAACGGCATCCGTGCGATTCAAAACAAAGGTTTCATGGACTGGTTCCAAAACCACGGCGGGAATATAATTTGTTTGCAGGAAACTAAAGCTCAGCCCGAACAGATCGAGGACTCGTTAAAAAATCTTAACGGTTTCAAATCACACTGGTTCTCAGCTGAAAAGAAAGGTTACTCAAGCGTGGCGGTGTATACAAAACCCGAACCTGTAAATGTGACCAAAGGATTTGGCAATCCGTATTTTGATATTGAAGGCAGAGTGATAACTATGGAGTATGATAAATTCGTTCTCGCAAATGTTTACTTCCCAAACGGCGGACGCGGCCCCGAGCGGGTAAAGTATAAACTCGACTTTTACGATGAACTCTTTTTTAATCTTGAAAAAAATTACCGTGACAAAAAAGGAATAATCGTTGTAGGCGATTTTAATACCGCGCACAAGGATATTGATATTTTTGATCCGAGAAGGTATGAAAAGTCATCAGGGTTTCTTCCTGAAGAAAGAAAATGGCTGGACAATCTGATCAATCTTGGATACACAGATGTCTTTAGAAAATTTAATGATAAGCCCGGGCAATATACTTTTTGGGATCAGTACATGAGATCCCGTGACAGAAACCAGGGATGGCGAATAGATCTGTTTATGGTAAGCAATGATATCGTTGAGTATGTTAAGTCAGCTAATATTTATCCTGAAGTAATGGGAAGCGATCATTGCCCAATCTCAATTGAAATTCAGCTATAATGAAAGCTGCAGTTCTGATACAGACCGGTGACAGCGGGCAGCTTGAAAAGAATCTTGTTGTTAAAGACATTCCTGTTCCGGAAATTTCCGCTGATGAAGTTTTAGTAAACATAAAAAGCGCATCACTCAATCACCGCGATCTCTGGATAGCAAAAGGAATGTATTCTAAAATTGATCTGCCTGTTGTGTTAGGTTCGGACGGCGCTGGCATTATACATAATAAAGGTGTAAACGTTAAAGGTCTTGAAGCCGGCGATGAAGTAATGATAAATCCGGGAATGAACTGGGGCAATGATGAAAACTTTCAGTCAAAAGATTTTAGAATCCTCGGCATGCCTGATAACGGGACGCTCACACAATTCATAAAAGTACATCACAGGTATGTTCATAAAAAACCGGCTCACCTGAACTTCGAACAGGCATCGGCAATCCCTCTCGCAGGAGTAACAGCTTACCGTGCTTTGTTTAAAAAAGCCGGAATAAATAAAAGTGACAACATACTTATCACGGGAATCGGCGGTGGCGTCGCGTCAATGGCTTTGACGTTTGCTCTGAAGACAGGTGCAAAAGTTTTTGTAACTTCAGGAGATGACACTAAGATCGCGAAAGCAATTTCACTTGGTGCTGCAGGCGGAGTGAATTATAAAAAAATTGATTGGGATAAACAGCTAATTGAACTATCCGGTAATAAAATAAATGTGATCATTGACGGAAGCGGAGGCGCATCTTACACTAATTATCTTGATCTTATCAGCTACGGCGGGAGGATCGTGTGTTATGGAGCAACACTCGGCAGCGTCCCGCAATTCAATCTTCACCGTCTTTATTGGAAACAGATAAAATTAATGGGCTCTACGATGGGTTCATCGAAAGACTTTGAAGAGATGATAAAGTTTATTGATGAGAAAAAAGTTGTGCCGGTGATCGATGAGGTTTTTCCGATTCAAAATGTTAGTGAGGCATTCAAGAAAATGGATGAGGGAAAGCAGTTCGGGAAGATCGTAGTCGGGATGTAGAATATTTCACTATTTTTTTTTAGTCGCCACTGTTGGTGAATGTCTTTAACAAAACTTATTTTATGGATCTCTCACCATCTTACTTTATTTAATTAGGCTGAATTTTTTATTTTGAAATAATCCCTCACCACTTAAGTTGTAAAAATAAATTCCTGAAGTTAACTTTTCAGCTTCATACGTAATTTCATAACTTCCTTCAATAAAATTCGTTTCAAAAATTGTTTCTGTTAATTGACCGATGCTATTAAATATATCCATCTTATAAATCCCATTCCGCTTGATATCAAATTTTATTAATGTTGATGAGTTAAACGGATTAGGATAATTTTGATGCAAAGAAAAATATTTCGGGATTTCATTATTTGCTGAACTTAATCCGGTCTTACCTCCATTATTTGTATATAATATTTTAGTAGCTGCACCAACTGCCCATCCAATAGAATCATTAAAAAACCATAATGAATTTATAAATGCCTCATTAAATTGTGAAAGATTTTCTTGAATCCAATCTTGACCTCCATTTGTTGTCTTAAACATTCTGCCAAAAGTACCTGCGCACCATCCCTTATTAAGGCTTGGGAAGAAAATACTATAACATTCATCAGCGCTCGTTACTATTCCTATACTATCCCACGACAAGCCAAAATTTGCAGTTTTAAAAACTATGTTACTTGTTCTACCTTGAGTAAATCCTGTGCTTGCATTGACAAATGTCAAATTCATAAAGTCAGCTAGGCTTTGACCCTTAGGAACTACCGGAATATGATTCCAGCTTGCACCTCCATTTGTGGTTCTATAAATAGTAGCTCCTTCTCCACAAAACAATCCTTCGTCTAAGTTTCTAAAAAAGAGATCATTTATGTAAGTGGCAGGCACAAAAGTTGAATCAAATGTTATTCCACCATTAGTTGTTTTTAACACATATTGATTTTTTGCCATCCATCCAACGTTTCTATTAAGAAAAAACAGAGAATTATAAGTTGGGGCTTGAGTCGAGGAATGTCTTATAATGGACCAATTAGTTCCACCATCTGTACTTTTTAATATTGTTTCAAAATAACCCACACAATATACAACCTCTGAATCCACCGGAAATATTTTATTCAATATTTCTCCTGGTACTTGACTATTTTGTCTTATCCAATCATTTCCTCCATTTGTCGTCTTCATAATCGTTCCCATGTTCCCGCAGGTCCATCCGGTTTTTTTATTAATAAATTTTACATCATACAAGTGATTAAAAGGAGTTACAGGATATTGCTGGAACCATTGCGCATAGCTGGAACTTATAGTAAGGGTTAAAATTATTAATATTAAAATATTTTTTTCATAAAATAATATTTCAAATTAGTATAGGGGAAAGTTAATATCGAAAAGATATTTTGATCAGATGATCTATCGTTATTCCTTTTGTTTGCTGCAAATTTTTGAGGCTGTTAAACGTATTTCAAATATTTTAGATTGTCAAGTTATATTAACCTGCAAGAAACATTCCCGTATTGACTCATAATAAATGTAACCATTGAGTGGTGAAAAAGGGGGTCGTTTTAACCTTCTCAAGGGGTAAGAGCTTCCGCCCTGTTAAAATGTTGTTTGATTAGTTATATTTTATGGAGCTCTAATCATATTAGAATTTTTTACTTCAAATAAACCATCCTCTTAGAATCAATTATTAATTGATCATATAATAGAGAGTAAATATAAGTTCCGGAATTTAAACTGACATCATCAATATCCAACGTATAGTTTCCGGCGTTCATAAAATCATTAATAAATGATTTGACCACTTTACCACGAATGTCATAAATTTTTAGCTGAACAAAACCAGGCTTAACTAAAGAATAATTTATTGATGTTGAAGGATTAAATGGATTAGGATAATTTTGGGATAGAGAGAACATTTCTGGGGTATTATTAGGTTTTCCTGGAATACTAACTATTGTTTGTCCACCATTTATTGTGTTGATAATTTTTCCGGCACCACCGTATCTCCAAAATTTGTTGTTTTAAAAATTCTGTTATCGCATCTTGCTACCCATCCAAACTTATTACTAACAAACGATATCTTGTAAAATGTCGGAATCCTAGTCCCGATCGGCATTTCAATATTGATCCAGTTTATTCCTCCATACTGAATATTAAAATGAATCTTTAATCAGGAATAATTCCTTATTGTAAGAAGTCAGTATTGAAAAAAACAATTTTATGTAACTTGGTTTAAAAATATTTCTTTTACCGTGCCACTTGATCATTCGCTTTAAGGTTTTCTTGATCTCTCTGTTCTTCTCAAAATTATTTTGCCTCTTGAATTCTTTTACTGCGTAAAGGATGGTTTCCAGATCGTCATGCAGAAATTGCTTATCCACACCACGGCAAGAAAACAAATTTCTAATTCTTTGAACCTGCTCACAGTTTGTATTTATTCCCAGTCTTTCAAGATTTTCTTTAACGACCTGTATGCTTCGTGAATTTACTATATCGAAATATTTACTGCTGTCATTGTCGCCGTGCTTTCTGTATTTTACTAATGTGTTTTCAAGATTAAAAACTTTCCCGTACTGGCTTATCATTGTGATCATTCTGAAATCTTCAACATGATTAAAATTCTGTTCATACTTAATATTGTTCTCATCAATTATCTTTTTTCTATACATGATACTGGGATTTGCGAATGTACACATAAATAGGAGTCCGAACTTTGCTTCAAGATCTATATGCGGGCGATCCGGTTTGGAAATAAAATTTTCATTCTGGTCCATTACTATTATGTTAGAACCAACCAAAACATAACCGGGATTATTTTTAAGAAATAGAAATTCTTTTTCGAGCCTGTCATTCAAAGAAATATCGTCCGCATCCTGCATAGCAATAAATTCTCCCTGTGCTATTTCCAATGCTGAATTTAAAGAATTAACTCTTCCCGAATTGGTTTTATTTCTGATTAGAATTATTCTTTTGTCTGAGACGGTGAGTTTTTGTACCGCAGTTAAAGTGCCGTCTGTAGATCCATCGTCCACAATTATATATTCAAAATCTACGAAAGACTGATTCGATATGCTCTCTATGGATTGTTTAATATAATTTTCACAATTATAAACCGTGGTAATTACAGAGATCTTCGGTTTCATCCTTTAATTGTTTGTGTTATTTGATAATCATGCAGTGGGCAGTGCTATAAATGAAAAAGCAGACTTATATATTAGCCTGCTTTACATTAAGTAAAATATTTTATTTCTATAAATCCGTCAGCTTCGAATTAATTTCATCCAGCTCCTGGTTCACTTCATCAATGTTCTCATTAATCTCAATTTCAAAGCTCTTATCTTCCGGAAAAGTTTTTTTCTTTTTCGTTGACTTAAGCTTATCAATGAATGTCTTAATTCCTACAGATACCGCAGCAATGGTGTTCAACGTATCCATGACCGGAGGCTCGATCCGGCTCTGTATTTTCTTTTCAAAATCAAAAATGCTGTCGGCTGTAAACTTTGCTCTGTCCACGATCGTTGCCACGACGTCAACATTATTGTTTACTTTTGTAACAAGCACGTCGACATTATCAGAAAGGGAATTGATCTTTTCAATCGTTGCCTCAACCTTCGGCTTTAAATCTTTCGCGCTCATTGTCAATTCTTCAAACTTCGCTGTAATATTCTTTACACTTTTTATCAGCAGCGATGCAAGAATCACCAGCATTATAAATAGCAGGATGATAATTATATTTACTGCGAGCTGGGTATATTGAAGTGCGTCTTCCAATTCTGATTGTTAATTATTAGCTTTTATTTTTTTCCTGGTTGTAAGCGTCCATACCGGATTTGAACGCGTCCTTAACTCTATCAGCTTCGGAAGCAAGCTTCTCCTTTGTTGTGCCTAGTGTGTTTGTAGCTTTTTGTTTCGCCTCATTCAGAATTGAATTAGCGTCCCCTATGAGTGAACTCGCTTTCATCTTAGCATCTGAAATAAGCTCTTCGGATCTTCTCTTGCCTTCGTTGATCAGGTCGCTCGCTTTTGTTTTTGCGATCTGAAGATATTCTGAAGTGTCGTCTATCAGTTCATCTTTTTTACTCTTGATCTGTTTTCTCATCTCTTTTCCTGTTTTCGGAGCATACAATAGTGCTATCGCAGCGCCGACTATACCACCCGCAATAAAACCAAGCAGCAATCCCTTTGATGTTTTATTTTCATCCATTTTTAGATCTCCTGTATTTTAATTTTTATGAAAATATGCTAAATAAATTTTATTAGCAAATTAAATATTTATTGCTTCACCGTACGCGACGCCGACTGCCTCGAGATTTGCTTCAGTCAATGTCGGATGAGCGTGAACTGTCTTTAATAATTGCTCGTGTGTCGCCTCGAGCGACTTAGCAAGTACAAATTCCATTATCAATTCTGTCGCTTCCGCTCCGACAATATGCGCCCCAATTAGTTCGTCATATTTTTTATCAAATATTACTTTGACCATGCCGGCAGTTTCACCTGTGCCTCTTGATTTACCGTTCGCCGAGAAAGGAAATTTACCTATATTAAGCTCGTATCCTTCTTCAAGCGCTTTCTTTTCTGTCAAACCAACTGAAGCAACCTGCGGCTGGCAGTAAGTACATCCCGGGATAGTGCTGTAATCAATATCCGGAACGTGCATGCCCTTTATCTTTTCAATGCAGTTGATCCCTTCTGATGACGCAACGTGCGCGAGCCACGGAGGACCGTTTACGTCTCCTATCGCGTAGATACCTTCAACATTTGTTTTGTAATCCTTATCAACTTTTACCGATCCCTTTTCAACTGTAACTCCAACACCTTCCAATCCCATATTCTCTACGTTACCTGTCACACCTATCGCGATCAAGACTGTATCCGATACCAGATCCTCATTCGACTTTCCTGAAACTTTTGTTGTAACCTTCCCGCCTTTTACTTCAACCTTTTCTGTTTTGGTCTCCGTTAAAATTTTTATCCCGCTCTTCTTAAATTCACGTGCAACAACATCCGAGATATCTTTATCTTCGACCGGCATTATCGTCGGCAGCATTTCAATTATAGTAACTTCCGTTCCGAATGCGTTATAAAAATAGGCGAACTCTACACCGATCGCTCCGCTTCCGACAATAGTCATTTTTTTCGGAAGCTCGGTCAGTGTCAAAGCACCTGTTGATGACAGAACTTTCTTTTCATCAAACTTCAGATCTCCGAGCTGTCTTGCTCTGGCGCCTGTCGCGATGATGATGTGTTTTGCTTTTATTTGTTCGAGCTCTTTTCCGTCTTTGCCTGTGATTGTAATGCTTTTATCCTTATTAATAAAGCCCGAGCCTTCAAAAACATCGATCTTATTTTTTTTCATTAAATACTTAACGCCTTTCTCTGAAGCATCCGCGACACCTCTTGAACGCGCGATTATTTTTTCAAAATCAAATTTTACATTATCAACCGAAATTCCATAGTTATCAAGATGTTTTATACCGTTCATAAGTTCGGCATTTTTGAGTAAAGCTTTTGTCGGAATGCAGCCCCAGTTGAGGCAGATCCCGCCGAGACGATCTCTTTCAATAATTGCTGTTTTAAATCCAAGCTGTGAAGCGCGTACTGCGGTGGTATAGCCGCCCGGCCCGCTGCCAATGACGACAACATCGAATTCTTTCATATAGTATTTTGTATTGGTTAAATTATTTGTTGCCCGCTTCGACGAAGCGAAGCGAAACGAGTAAGTTTTAATCAATTTACTGATATTGAAATCGTATCTCAATGGATTAATTGATTTGGGATTTCGAATTTGGAATTTGGGATTTCGAATTTGGGATTTGGGATTTGGAATTTGGGATTTGGGATTTGCAATTTGGGATTTGGGATTTCGAATTTGGAATTTGGAATTTGGGATTTCGAATTTGGGATTTGGGATTTGGGATTTTAGATTTTAGATTTTAGATTTTAGATTTTA
>JBDTLQ010000030.1:0-13832 GCA_039934715.1 Ignavibacteria bacterium
AAGTTAAAAGTTAAAAGTTAAAAGTTAAAAGTTAAAAGTTAAAAGTTAAAAGTTCTTTTAATTAAAAAATCCCAAATTAAAATTCCCAAATCCCCAATTAACAAAATCCCCAATTAACAAAATCACAAATTAGCAAAATCCCAAATCCGATATCTCAAATTCCAAATTCTAAAACTTGTTTTTCCACATCATCGACTCAACAGGTCTGTTGGTTTTTTTATTATACTTTGCGGAAGGCTTTTTATCGTAAGGAGTTATTACCTCGCCTTCAACTTTAAAATATATCAATTGTCCGATCGGCATTCCTGCATAGATACGGACCGGCTGCTTGACAGAAATTTCCAGCGTCCAGTTATTTTTAAAACCCACATCACCTTTACCCGCGGTCGCGTGTATGTCGATACCTAACCTTCCAACGCTTGACTTTCCTTCGAGAAAAGGAACATACTTAAATGTCTCAGTGTACTCGAGCGTAACGCCAAGATACAGTTTTGTCGGGTGAAGGATATGACCTTCCTTCGGGATCCTGAAGCTCTTTACTTTATTATGCTTCTTCGCATCGAGAACTTCATCTCTGTATACAGCAAGCCATTCCCCCAGATGAACATCATAACTATTTGAACCAAGACACTTCCTGTCAAAAGGCCGGACCAGTATATTTTTATTTTTTATTTCTTCGAGGATCTGCTTGTCGGAAAGGATCATTTGGTAGTTTATAATTGAAAATTGATAGTTTAAATTTAACTCTTAAGTTCCTTTAATCTTGAGCGTGATGTTTTTACAATTGATGTTAAAAGCTTTATTATCTCTATACAATCCTTCATGATTGAATCATATGATTTCCTATCCATTAAATTTGAATCATGCAGAAGATTAATCCAATACTCAGTTTCAGAAGTTTCTTTAAGGGCAACACTTAACTTATGGATAAAATCAGGTTTGGATTCTGATTGAGTGGCTTCTTTAATATTAGCTCCTATAGATGTACCGCATCTTAATAACTGTTTACTTAAAGTATAATCTCTTCTGCTTTCATTAAGATATTTATTTAGCCTAATTATTCTTAGCGCAAACTTGTAAGACTTTTCTTCAATTATGCTTTTCCTTTTCATAAATTCCTTACCCTTTCATCATTTAACAAATATCCTGTTACAAATATCAAATATCAGGCAATCAATTTCAATTATCAATTTTCAACTATCAATTGTATCAGTACTGCCTCCTATATCTGTACGCGCTCATCGCGATGCCCATCATTACAAGAAAAGACAGCAGCGATGACAGACCGTAACTCATCATCGGAAGCGGGATTCCTATCACGGGCATTATGCCGATCGTCATTCCAACATTGATGACTAAATGAAAAAGTATTATGCTGGCAAAACCTATACAAGCGACGCTTAAAAATTTATTTTTTGACAAATAGGCGTTATTCACCAGCTGAAAAATTATTATCATATACAAAAGCAATATTACGACCGATCCCGCGAATCCGAATTCCTCTCCAATCATGCAGTAAATAAAATCAGTCCATTGTTCGGGGATGAATTTCAATTGAGTCTGTGTGCCCTGTAAAAAACCTTTACCGAATAATCCTCCGGAGCCGATAGCAACCTTTGACTGAATTACATTATAGCCGCTTCCGAGAGGATCAGTTGCCGGATCGAACAAAGCCCTGATCCTGTTCTGCTGATAGGGCTGAAGTTTGTGATAAAGACTGTCAAATGAAAATCCTATTATTAAATTAATTATAACTATACCGAATGTTACAACAATATTTTTTTTAAACAAAAGTAAAACTATACCTACAATGATTAGAGCCCCGATAAAATACGGCATTCCGAAAAACGCGCCGACTATGATCAGGACAGGTGATATGATAACAAACAATATATATGGTGAAAGCCCGACCCAGAACAGTACAGGAAGTATCATTGAAAGGAACACAAGAGAAGTTCCCATATCTGGCTGTCTCATTATCAGCAGCACAGGAAACAACACAATAGCACAGGCCTTAGTAAAGACCAATGGCTTATTTACATTTTTAAAACCATCCTCTGAGTTTGCTAAGAAATTTGCAAGAGCAAGTATGGTCGCGATCTTTGCAAATTCAGACGGCTGAATGCCGAATCCTCCCATACTGAACCAGCTTTTTGACCCTGAAATTTTTTTGCCAATTATTAAAACAAGAACCAGAAGTATAAGAGATAAACCATAAACAACATAGGAGGACATTGCAATAAATCTTGGAGGAATGTAGCTTATCACTATCATCAGCACGATCCCTGCGATTGCAAAGCTCAGTTGCTTGGAAAAATAATCTGCTCCGCTTGTGTAGGTCGCGCTGAATATTGCAAGCAGTCCTGAGGTAATGACAGCAAGCGTCATTAATAAAAGTAATACATCGATCCTCTCAAATATATTTTTGTTCATCGCATAAGGTATCTAAAGATTTCAGCGCTTTAGCTTGTAATTTGTACTTTGTAATTTGTAATTTCAACTTTCAACTTTCAACTTGATCAGTCCTGTCCGCCTCCAACCATTTTAACTTCACCACTTGTTTCGGAACCTCCTAAATACCTTATCATCAAAGCAGCCGCTACAGGCGCGCCGAAGCTGGCTCCCCATCCTTCATTCTCGCCAAGAACACATATCGCTATCCTCGGATCATCATAAGGCGCAAAGCCGACAAACCATGAATGATTTTTCCCGGATGAGTTTTGTGCCGTTCCGGTCTTACCGCTGAGAATAAATTCGTCTGACTTCACTCCCCTGGCAGTACCCGAACCATTCACAACAAGATACATTCCTTTTCTTACTGCGTCATAATATTTCTGCGGCATATCAATTCTCCTTCTCTCGAACTTTACATCTTCATAAGTATCGTTCGTTGTATTTTTAATTTTTGTAACAAAGTGAGGCTGGCAATATAAACCGCTCATCGCGATAGCGGCAGTGTAAGCGACCATCTGCACCGGTGAAACTCCAAGCTCGCCCTGTCCTATTCCAAGACTTACAAGAAAACCTTGTGTCCATTTATTTACACCATATCTCTTATCAAAATATTCCTGCGATGGCAGCAAACCGGTGGTTTCATTTGGGATATCAATTCCGGTTTTTGTGCCGAAGCCGAATATCTTTCCGTACTTATTATAATTATCTATGCCGACAGCTAATCCCATTTTATAATAAAAAACATTCGCGGACACTTCGAGTGCGCGCGTCACATTTATATTTCCATAAGCTCCGTGATCTTCGAAGCTCCTGTTGCCGTAAGTAAAAGATCCGCCGCACGCAATCGTAGAGGTCGGAGTAATTATCCCCGCATCCAGCGCGGCCATTGACATAAGCATTTTCCATGTAGAACCGGGAGGATATTTGGTTTGTATAACTCTGTTAAACAAAGGCTTCTCAGGATCATTGAGCAGAGTTGAAAATAATTTCGGATCAGTCTTCCCGGCAAATGCCGAAAGATCAAAGTCAGGCTTTGAAACAAAGCAAAGAATCTCTCCGGTTCGCGGATCAACCGCGATGATAGCTCCGCGTTTTCCTTTGATAAGTTTTTCAGCATATTCCTGAAGATCTTTATCCATTCCGAGAATAAGGTCAGCGCCGTTGACGGGAGGAATGTCGCTGTTACCGTCATTAAGTTTTCCGACTTCTCTTCCTTTTACATCGACAGTTATGAAGTCGTAACCTTTAACTCCTCTAAGATAGTTTTCATAATTAGCTTCAAGACCACTTGAGCCGACAACATCCCCTTGTTTATAGTAATCTCCAATTTGTTTGTCTAAAGATTTTTCCGAGATCTCGCTTGTGTAACCGAATGCATGAGCTCCGAAAAAATTATTGGGATAGTATCTGATGGCGTCCGTCTGATAATCAACCCCGTTAAGACGCTCTCTGTTTTCAGCGATGTAAGAGATCGTTTTAAAGTCAACATCTCTTTTTATTTTAGCCGGATTAAATCTATTGGTACCTTTAACGTTCTTTAAATTTTCCTCGAGCTTATCCTGTGGGATGTCAAGCAAAAGTGAAATTTCCGCAAGGTTATTTTTATCAAACTGTGACGGAGTAATGGTAACCGTGTATGAAGGCTTATTGTCAACCAGCACTTTTGCGTTGCGGTCATACATCAGTCCGCGTGGCGGAGTGACCGTGATCGTTTTAACTGAATTCTTATCTGATTCCCTGCTCAGCTCCTCTTTGTTAAACAGCTGCAGGTAAGACAGCCTGGTCACAAATAAAAAAAATATTATTGTGCAAAAGCTGAATATCACATATTTTCGTTTTTCAATATCCATTTTTCTAAAAAGTTTTTTTCAGATCAAACCTGTTAAATATAAGTGTAAATAATAATCCGAACACGGAAGTATAAATTGTTGTCGTCAGCACAAAGTTAAGAAATATTTCAAGCACCGGGACAGTTGAGCCCTGAAGATAGATTATAAAAAAGATACTGTATGCAACAAGCGTACACATGAAAATAATTGCAATCAGTGAGGTCCTTTTCTTGCTTCCTTCGGAAACTTGTCTGAAGAAATATCCGGAAATAAATCCCGCCATTGAATAAGAAAGAGCCGAGAGTCCGATGAATGAACCGCTCAGTACATCAAGTATCAGTCCTGCGACGAAACCGGAGATCATTCCCGCAATGTGCCCTCTTGTGTAGCCCATGTAGATCACCATTATGATCACAAGGTCGGGAGTGATGTTGTATTTGGATAAAGAAAGCAGCGACATAAATGTAACCTGTATCACGATCAGCACAAGAAACAACAGTGCATATTTTAGATAGGATGTAAAATACAATCGCCGCTATTTTTTAAAATACAAATTTTCAAGATCAAGTCTCTCTTTCTCCGGTAAATGTCTTAACACAAACACTTCCTCCAGTGTGGTAAAAGATACAAGAGGTTTTATTATAACTTTCTTAAAAAGATTATCAAGGTTTCCTTCTTCGATGACAGTACCGACCGGGATTCCCGCCGGAAAGTAGTTGCTGTACTGTGAAGTGAGTATAATATCACCTGTTTTAACATCCGCGCTTTTGGGAACATTATTTATTACAAGATTTCCCGCACCATCATAGTTAAGTATTCCGTCAACCCTGCTTCTCTGAACTTTCACACTTATGCTAAGACTCCTGTTATATAGTATTTGTGCTATGGAATAATTACTGCTCGACGAAACGATCCTTCCGACAAGACCATCGTCGGTTATGACAGGCATGTTTACTTTTACACTGTCCGATTCTCCGACATTCAATGTGATAGTGTTTCTCGCCTGCACAAGAGATTTGTTAACGATCTTCGCGATGACAACTCCTGAAACATTTTTTTCTTTAAGACCTGTGAGTTTTGTCAGCCGGAGATTCTCAAGCTTCGCTTCCTTGAGAGCCGATATCTCATTTGAAAGTTCGATATTTTTTTCCCGAAGGAATTCATTCTCTTTCTGAATTTCAAAAACATTCGGAACAGCGGAAACAGTACTTTGAATTGTCCCGATGAATCCAACTGCAACAGCCCTTAAGAACCGCACCTGTGAATTATCGTTTGCAAAAATTAATATCAGAGAAATTATTATAAGAAGTGAAAGTATAAGATAATCTTTGATGCTCAGTAAAAACAAACCGATTGATTTCATATCTTCATGTATCCAAAATAAAAGTTCTTGTAATCTGTTTTTTTACAAAGTAACAATGTTTAAGAAAAGATTAAAGTTTAAATTAAAGTATTTATCGTTAACGACCATTATTCTTTGACCCTTAGAGAAATTCCCCTGAGCAGTGCCGGTGAGTGGTTTTTAGCCCGGCAGGTAAACATTGCAATTGCGGAAATATCCGGGTTCTTATTTATAGCCCTGCCACATTTTGCCTACTTGATCCATATCGGAGCCATACTTTCATTGTATAAAGAAAAGTAAAAGAATAAATTATGGAAACAATAATTCTAAGGAAGTCATATGAAAAAATTATCTGCCAAATTTATTTTAACAACTCTTGTCATAATTTGCTTTAACAACATTTCTCTGTCCGCACCAATAAATACTTACATTGATAATGTCATCCCTAAGCAGAATGAAGTCAGCGCAAACCGGTCGGAAAATATTACGATCCGGTTTACTCAAAATATGGATGCATCCACACTAAATAATTCCAACATAAAAGTTTTCGGAATGATGACAGGACTGCTGCAAATATCTATAGTTTATAATCCGGCGGCAAGAACTATGACAATTAATCCGGTCAAAGATTTTAAAACAGGTGAAGAAGTGAGTGTAACACTTACCAACGGTATAAAAACTTCCTTAAGTGTTTCGATCACACAGTTTGTTTTTTCGTTTACAGTTAAGACGATCGGCGGTAACGGGTTGTTTACCAAAGGGGATATTCTGGAGCCTTATTTATATAATGCGTATCCCGGCGATATTGACAATGACGATGATATTGATGTTGTCGGTATATATGAACATGTAACCAAGATATTTAAGAATAATGGTTCTGGTGCATTTTCTTTATATTCATCAATACCGATTGGCACAACACTTAATCTGAGTGACTTTGATAATGACCGTGATCTTGATATGCTTATAAACAATAATGATTCAATATATTTTTATAGAAACGATGGACTTGGAAACTTTGCTCTGGATACCTCATTAACAGGTTACGCAGGACAGACAGGAGATTTAAATGGTGATGGTTTTCTTGACGTTGCTTACACCGCTTCTTACAAAAACTATGTATTAAAAAATATCAATGGTGTTTTTTCCAAAAGCGACTCGAATGATTTGAGTCCTTGCAATCGTGGATTTGCCAGTGATATGAGGATCAATGATTTTAATAATGATGGTTTTCTGGATATTGCAGAACTAACTGATTGTTACTTTGGTATTTTAGGATTTCTTGATAGTGATAGAAATTTGGAATTATATCTGAATTCATCTTCTTCAACATTTACACATCTGAACATCTATAATGATCCATATTTTGGAGGTCCGGAGGGCTTTGCTACTTCACAATTAGGAAACTTTGCTTCTTTAGATTATAATAATGACGGTTTTGTAGACTTTGTTACCTCCAGTGTAAGACTTACAAATGGAGGATATGAAAATTTTCTTCCAAGTTATATTCCTTATTTTTTTTTAAAACCTGTTAAAGGTGATTTTAACGGTGACGGATCTATTGATCTTGCGGTGACAAGAGGAAATACTTTTGTAGATTTTAATCCGGCCCTCAACACTTTAATAAATGATGGAGCAGGACATTATACAACTCTGATCAATTATGACATAATTTTTTATGGCGGAAGTGCTGCTGACTTTGACAATGACGGTGATCTTGATATGATCGGATTCAGTGATCATGCCCGTATTTTATGGAATGATAACTGTGCTTCTGTAAGTGCTGAAATTCAAGGTCCCGCTGGATTGACACCGGGAACTGTTTCCATGTACACAAATGCGAATCCCGGGACCTGGGAGCTTCATAATTTTAGTCCGGCTAATGCTTTTATATCGGGAAGCAGTTTTAATGATACAATATTCATAAATTCAGGTACGAACTACGGTTCTTTTTTATTAGGGCTGATGGTTCCCGATTCCTGCGGAGGTAAGATCCTGACCACTAAATATGTTAATATAAGTACGTGCAGTATATCGGGGCCGGAGAATACACCTTTAAACTCAAACCTTACATACACAGTCGGTTATAATCCTAACGCACGATGGGTACTAAGAAATTATGGAGGAGATGCTTTTATTATCGGCTCAAATGACAACGATACTGTTGTTGTAAATTCAGGAACGATCTATGCACAATACTTTGAGCTCACTTATATTGATACTAATGTTACAGAAAATTGCACTGTATACGTTTACTTACAGGAAGGGCCTTTGCCGGTTGAACTGACATCTTTTACTTCAAATGTAAATGGAATGAATGTTTCTCTAAAATGGACGACTGCATCTGAAATTAATAATTCCGGTTTTGATATTGAAAGGTCAAACATCATAGATCATCCTGAGCAACACCAAACCGGCTGGAGTAAGGTAGGATATTTAATTGGTAAAGGAACAATTTTTACATCTTCTGATTACGAATTTACAGACAGAAATCTTACATCGGGAAAATATAAATACAGATTAAAGCAAATTGATTTCAACGGCAACTATGAGTACTATGATCTCAGCGGTGAAGTTGTGATCGGTGTCCCTGAAAAATATTTTCTTTCACAAAATTATCCGAACCCGTTTAATCCGGTTACGAATTTGGAATTTGGAATTTCGGATTTGGGATTTGTTTCTTTGAAGATCTTTGATATGGCCGGAAGGGAGATCACCGAACTTATTGGAAAAAATATGGAAGCAGGCTATTACAAAGTTAACTTCGACGGCAGCAATTTGTCCAGCGGAATTTATTTTTATCGTTTGCAGTCCGTGGATTTTATTGAGACTAAGAAGATGATGCTCTTGAAGTAGGTATTAAGTATTGAGCATTGAGTATTAAGTATTGAGTATTAAATCCCAAATTCCCGCCTTGCCCGTTTCACTGAGCGAATGCGAGGCGAGCCGCGAGGCAGGCGAAATTCCCAATCCCAAATAAAAAAAATCTAAAATCAAAAATCAAAAATCAAATCATCTCCTCAGCAACACCTTCTTATAATAATCCAGATCCTCAAGCACCTTGCCTGTTCCTCTTGCTACAGCTGTCAGCGGGTCTTCAGCGACATGAACCGGAACACCTGTTTCCATTTTAATTCTTTCATCAAGTCCTTTGATCAGCGCTCCGCCGCCGGTTAAAAATATACCGCGGTCAAGAAGATCTGAAGATAATTCAGGCGCTGTTTTTTCAAGCGCGACCTTTACAGCTTCAATCATCTGCGCGATAGGAGCATTGAGCGACTCTCTTATTTCGATCGAGCTTACCTCTGTGATCTTCGGAATACCTGCGACAAGATCTCTTCCCTTTACTTCAATAATGACTTCTTCTTTCAATGGCATCACCGAACCAACCTGGCATTTTATTTCTTCAGCTGTTCTCTCGCCGATAAGTATGTTATGATTGTTTCTAAAAAATCTGATTATAGATTCGGTTAATTCATCTCCTGCAATTCTTATCGAAGCACCGTTTGTAATTCCTGATAATGCAATGACAGCGATCTCAGTCGTTCCCCCGCCGATATCAACGATCATATTACCGTAAGGAGCCATTACGTCGAGACCGATACCGATAGCTGCTGCCATTGGCTCGGATATAAGGTAAACTTCCTTTGCGCCCGCGTGTTCAGCCGTATCTCTTACAGCTCTTTTTTCAACTTCAGTGATACCGCTCGGAACACATATCACGATTCTTCTTGAAGGCATCCAGCTCGAGCTTATCTTCTTTATAAATTCTTTTATCATGCCTTCGGCAATTTCAAAGTCTGCTATGACACCGTCTTTCATCGGGCGGATAGTAGCAAGCTCCTTATGCACTCTTCCCATCATCTTCTTGGATTCTTCCCCGATCGCGATTATCTTTCTCGATGCAACATCGTAAGTAACTATTGAAGGTTCGTTAAGAACGATACCTTTTCCTTTCATATAGATCAGTGTATTGGCAGTTCCCAAATCTATCGCAATATCATTGGAGAACATTCCTAATAGAGGCATTTAGTTTTCCTTATAACTCTTAAAAGTTTTTAAAAAAATAATTTTTATTCTGTATTCTTTCTAATGATTAAAATGTCTGATCCCCGTAAAAGCCATTGCGAGATCATGATCATCGGCAGCTTTGATCACTTCATCATCTCTGACCGAACCTCCCGGCTGTATCACGCATGATGCTCCTGCTTTCGCGATCCCGATCAATCCGTCAGCAAATGGAAAAAAAGCATCCGATGCAGCAATACTGTTTTGCAGGTCCTGTTTAAATTCTTTTGCTTTCGTAACGGCTATTTTTGTTGAGTCGATCCGGGATGGCTGTCCTCCGCCAATGGCAAGAGTTCTTTTGTCCTTCACAAAAACGATCGCATTTGATTTTGTATGCTTCACTACTTTGAACGCGAACAGCATATCATCTATCTCTTCATCCGAAGCTTTTCTTTTTGTGACAAATTTCAATTCATCTTTTTTCAAATCGTAATTATTTTTATCCTGATGTAAAATCCCTCCGGCAATTTTTCTGAATTCGGTTTCGTCTTTTGTAAAATTAAACTTTATTAAACGTCTGTTCTTTTTCTTTTTCAAAAGCTCAAGCGCATCGGGATCAAAATCTGGTGCCAAAATAATTTCAGAAAACAATTTATCAATCTCAATTGAAGTATTAAAGTCTATTTTTCGATTAACTATAATTATTCCTCCAAACGGGGAAAGAGTGTCCGTTCCGAAAGCCTTCTGATATGCTGTCACTAAATCACCCGAAACTGCCACTCCGCTTGGATTCCCGTGCTTTATGATCGCACAGGAGGGCAGATCATCCTTGAATTCAGTTATCAGATTATAGGCGGCATCCATATCGAGCAGATTGTTATACGATAATTCCTTGCCGTGGAGCACTTCATAGATCTCATCAAAATTTTCTTTTAAGAGTACAGCTTTCTGATGAGGGTTCTCTCCGTATCTCAGTTCAAACGAATCCGCTTCATTGAAATTAAATAACGAGCTTCCTGATTTCTGAATATCATTATTTAATTTTCCAAAATAATTCGCGATCGCATTGTCATAATGTGATGTAACGGTAAAAGCTTTCCGTGCAAGCTTTTGTGAATACTCTGTTGTTATGTTATTCTTTGCAGTGTTGACAAACTCAATGAATTCTTTGTACTGATCAGGATCTGTCAGCACGCAGACATTCTTAAAATTTTTCGCTGCAGCTCTGATCAAAGTTACTCCTCCAATGTCGATCTGCTCTATAGCATCAGCAATACTTACCGAAGTATCCATAATTGTTTTTTCGAATGGATAAAGATTTACAACAACAAGTTCGATGGGAAGGATATCAAATTTTTTCAGCTCATCTCTATGATCGTTATTTCCCATGTCGGCTAATATGCCTGCAAAGATATTCGGATGAAGAGTTTTAACCCTGCCGTTAAGTACCTCGGGAAAACTGGTGATCTCTTCAACGGATCTTACTTCAATTTTACTTTCCTTAAGCAGCTTGTATGTACCGCCGGTTGAAATAATTTCAATACCGAAATTTGCAAGAGCTTTGGCAAGCTCAACAATTCCGGTTTTGTCATAAACACTTAGTAAGGCGCGATTTATCAAAGTATTGAGTATTGAGTATAGGGTATTGGGTATTAAGTAATTAGTATTAAGTATTAGGTCTAAATCTAAAATTGTAAATCCCCGCCTTGCCAGCTTCGCTGAGAGAATGCGAGGCGAGCCGCGAGGCAGGCGAGATCCAAAATCTCAATTTGGAAAAAAATCTAAAATCAAAGATCTAAAATCTAAAATTTGAAATGTTCCAAATCGGAAATCCCAACTCCCCAATCGAACAAAATCTAAAATCAAAAATCTAAAATCTAAAATCTAAAATTAGAAAAATTCCAAATCCCCGCTCCGCTTCGCGTAGCGAGGCGAGCGAAATCCCATTCCCAAATTAAAAAAACTCCAAATCCGAAATCTCAAATCCCAAATCCTCAAATCTTCTGATCACCTGAGGATAATACTCGTGTTCAAGCTTCTGAACTTTTTTCTGAAGCGTGAACTCGTTGTCATCATCACTTACATCGCAACATTTCTGAAAAATTATTTTCCCTTCATCATAATTTTCATTTACCATATGAATTGTAATGCCGGACACCTTTGTTCCGCTGGCGATCACGGCACGATGCACATTAAGTCCGTACATGCCCTTGCCGCCGAACATCGGCAGCAATGCAGGATGAATATTAATGATCCTGTTTTGATATTCCTTTAATACAACGGGATCAAGCATTTTCATATATCCTGCGAGAACAATAAAATCAATGTCATGCTTTTTCAATGCTGTTAAAAATTTTTCGGAATATTCTTTTTCTGAAAGTTGGGGGAAGATCTTTCTGCTGATATGAACTGTTTCAATATTATTTTTCTCTGCAATATCGGACGCGCCGCACCGGGAATTATTCGTAATTAAAAGTGAAACTTTCGACTTCAGATAACCTTTATTAGAAGCTTCGATTATTGAGTTGAAATTGCTTCCCGCACCCGAAGCAAAAACGCAAATGTTCAATTATTTTATTTTAGCAAGTGCAAATTAATCAAATTAAAAAAGAGATACAATTAAGGAGGAGATGTGTATTGCACTAAAATACGAAAGGCGGAGTTAAATTCTCCGCCTTTAATTTATTGCCTGCTCGGGATTCTAATATCCGGGTTAAATATTTTTGCTATGGCGATACCTTCGCAGCAAACAATGTCGAATTATTATAAGTGAAAACCAGATCCGTCAGATTCACAATGTTATCACCGTTAACATCCGAGCTCACATAGCCTGTTGAAAACGCTTTGCCGTCATTCGATACTTTAATGATATCAGTAAGATTTATATTGCCGCTTTGATTCACATCACCCGAGATGACTGCCCATTTTGATCCGACATTCCTTAGATTATTTCCGTAAGCTTTTGAAGCATCACTGGTAAAGTCATAATACATAGAAGTGCCCGCGGTATAAGGTTCTCCGCCTGCTTTGCTCCAGGTCTCTATGGAATTTCTTTGAATAATCTGTATATAGTATATTCCGGATGAAGCATTTGCAAAAAGAAAATTTCCCTTGAATGTCGCAGCGTCAATTACTGATCTCGCTATGTCAATTACCGGATAAGGAGCGGTTGTACTTCTTAAATATGCAGTAACTGTATCGGCCATATTCATTGTGCCGGTCACGCTGTTATAATATGCTTCAAGCAATATTTTAATCTCAGCAGCTGCGGCATTACCCGGGAATGAAAAATAAACAGAGTGAGTAGATGCTGTGGTTATTTCAGTTGTTACATCAGTAGGTGTAGTACCGACATAAGCAAAAATTTTAGTGAAGTAACCTGCTTCACTCCCGTTTCTCCAGGATAAATTAAGAGGCACAGCAGCAAACTCAGCTGCTGAAGTTCTCAAACGCATTGTTGCTATTCTTGTACCGGGAGTTCCGTTATCGGTCATATTATAACCAAAGCCCGCGCCGGGAGGAGAGTTGGGAGCAAGTCCAAGAATGTTACCGTTCAGAATGGTCGGGTTTATCGGACGTAAAACAGAAGGCAATGATGAACTTACCATTTCGTAAGTTAAAGTGCCGCCGTTGGCTATCGAATTATTAAAATTCAAAAAATACTGCCCGACTGCATATTCAAATGATGCCGGAGGATTTGTGTGCTCAACATAAATGTCAAACTCAACCTGGTTCATGCCCATTATAATATTTCTTGCAGTGAGATTGTATGTTGGAGCCTGACCGTTATTAATAAATCCTGTATTAAAATACCAGGTCTGTGAAGTCGCGTAATAACCAGTGCCGTTATGAGCCATCAGTTTCCAGTAATACCTTGTGCTCTGATCAAGACCTCCCACGGTTTTGAATGTATCAACAATACCCGAATCACAATAAACAATTGTACTGAAGCTTTCATCGGATGCGACAAGTATCTTATAATAATTTGCAGACGCTGCTTTGAACCATGATAAGACAACAGGCATCGCGGCATTGGCCGCATTGAATGAAGGCTTGTTTAATAAAAATTGTTCACAGGTAGAGGAAGAAGAATTGTTTATTGAATGAGAAGTGTAATCACTGATGTCAACTGCTGTAGTCCCATCATAAGCTGCTATCTTTGTATAAAGTCCTCCCTGTGCCGGACCTCTCCATGAGAG
>JBDTLQ010000031.1:0-13507 GCA_039934715.1 Ignavibacteria bacterium
TGTGGCCGGTTCTCTTAAAATATTTTAAAAGAAGATAAACATAGTAAGACCTTCCGTCTCCATAATTAAAATCCGGTGTAAGATATAATAAGTTCAAATTGAATCTTTGAAAAATTATTCAGATATTTTAATGACTGCATCATTAGACATGATATATACCTCCGCATCTCCGGGTGTGATCTTCATTCTGAGTATTGTTGGTTTTTTAAAAAGATTATTTTCCGAAAGCCTGAATGATATGTCTTTATCCTTATATTTATTACCCGCGCCGTCCAGCCTCACAAAATTCTGTGTCACGCCTGTTGTAAACAATTCGAATTCATTATCGGATAATTTATTTATAAGTATCTCGGAATTAAGCGAGCCGGCGTCCAGGGCTCCTGTCAATACAAGGTCATATATATTATCCTTCATTTTGAATTCTCCGTATTTCCAGTAGTTGTACGCGCCTGCCGAGTAATCAAGCATGCAAGCCTGACGGTATCTTGAAGGGAGACCGATCACTATATTTTTTTTTGATGCATCAAGATCCGCGTCAACAAGACTTGTTATACTTTCTATGGATTTCTGATATGCAAGCTTCCAGTCCTGTATAAGATTAAAACTGATCTTAACCCACACGATCATTATAAATATCATCGTCACAAGAAAAAATTTCATGTTGATATTCATTTTGTTAACGATCAGAAGTATTGCAAATGCAAAGATCATGAACGGTATCAGAATAAGCTGTGGTCTGAAATATCCGGCTATTAAATTCGGTGAAACCGATACTACAAAGATTAGGAGGAGAAGGAACATATTTTTATAATTCCCCGTCCTGATAAAAATAAATATTACACTTACCATAAAAATAAATATAAATGCAGAATAGACTGCGAACGTCAGATTAAAATTATGGAGGTAATTCTGGATCGAGAGATAGTCAAACGGCATCACAAGCGAAATGAATGCTTTGAAAATAACACCAAGGCTGTTGAACACTCCGGGACGCTGGAATTTTGTTGCGGCTTCCTGCGGCTGCATTCCTATTATATATATCCTGTAAGAAAAATATGCGATGAGTATGAAGATCTGCATCCCAAGGATCTTTTTGATCTCAAATATCCTCTCCCTGCTGTTATAGGAGAGGTAAACCAAAAGAGCCGTAATGACCGGAAGAAACACAGACGTTTCTTTTGTAAGCAGTGCGAATGAAAAAAATATTCCGATCAGATAAATCTTGTATGATGAACTTTTTTCAATATAGGAATATGTTATAAGCAGCGCGGTGAAAATAAATATTGCGCACAGCATATCAACCTTCCCTACTGTCCAGCAGATATCGTTTACATTGCTTGGATAAAGAAGGCACATGAAAAAAAATATAAAGGTCAGATATAATTTTTTTGTGATCCTGAACAGCAGGTATGAAGAAAGAAAAATAAGAATGTAAAAGTATAACAGGTTTTCAATCCTGAATAAAATGAAGTTGCCTTTTTCAAACTGAAGCGCTTCGTTAAGCCAAATGCTGAGATTTATTGAAAGGAACCAGAGCGGCCGCAGATGCAGATTGCTGTAGTATGGGATCGAGCTTGTCAGCTTCTGCACGAGAGTGGAATTCTGTGCCGAGATAAAATTAGTATAATCATCCGACAACAGTCCTATTTCAAAGTAACCGGAATAGATCAGAAAAATGGTGTATAAAAAAAATATTACAGCGGAAAATAAAAAGAATGCGAAAATATCCTTACTGATAAGAGATCTGATCAAAAGTAAATTTTTATTTTAGAAGTGTATCTAATTCTTCTTTGAATTTCTTCCCGGCGCCAAAAGGTGAAGCAATTCTTTGCCTTAATCTCAGCCCGATCAATTTCTTAAATCCGTTTTCCGGAAGAAATGTATTTAAATATCCCAGCGATTTTTTGAATGTGATATCCTTTGAATAGTAGTCTCTCGAACGCTCTTTATCTCCGTAAAAATACTCAATCCAGAACAATATTGTGTTCCAGTATTTTTTATCCTTACTGCTTTTTGAGATCTCAAGGTTTGATCTCGCATTGTCTATTAGCAATTCACAGATCATCTTCTTACTCCCTGTCATTGTCATTGAATTTTTTCTGAACCTCGTATACACCAGGAATTCGGGAAGTATCCTGAAACTCAGTTTATCTTTCATCCGAAACCATAATTCAAAATCCTCATAGCTTATGTAATTCTCATTATAACCGCCGTCTGCCAGTATCTTTTTTTTATTGAACATGACCGACGAATGATTAACGGGATTATGCAAATTCAAAAATGACTTTATCTTCTTATCGGTTACCGGCGTCTTCAGAGAAAACAATATCTTATTTTTATTTTCAAAGTAAACCGACCAGCTGGACAAAACATCTGTTTCTTTATTTGAATTCAGGAAAGCAACCTGTGTCTTTATGCGGTTCAGTGTACTCAGATCATCGGCATCTATTCTCGCAACCCAGTCACCGGAAGAGTTCATTAATCCGTAGTTCAAAGCTCCGGCAAGCCCCCTATGTTTAATTTTCTTATACACAATTCTGCTGTCCCTGAATTCTTTAATTATCTCTTCGGGATCTTCATCCGAGCCGTCATCGACAATAAGGAATTCAAAATCTTTGTGAGTCTGGTTCAGCACTGACCTCACTGAAGCCTTAAGGTATTCAGAGTCATTGTAAACCGACATCAACACGGTTATATGTTTTATGTCTCCAGACATTTTTTATAAAGTGCGGTATGTTTATCTGCCTTTGCAACAGGGTCAAATAATTTTTTTGATCTGCGAAAAAAACTATCAGTCATTCGTGTAGTTTCCTCCGGCTCGTCAATGGCAATCATTATTTTTTGGGCAAGGTCTTGGTGATCACCGGTCTTAAATGTAAATCCGTCGATCCCGTTTCTGAATATGCCTTTCACCGGATCAAGACCGGAAGCTATAATAAAATTTTTTGTCAATGCCGCTTCGACAATGGTCATCGGGAATCCTTCTGACATTGATCTTGAAGACATTACAAAAATATTTGTCTGAGAAAGTAGCCCAGGCAGATCAGTTATTTTCCCGGCAAATGTGATTTTTGTATCCAGTTCTTTTGACAGCTTTTTGAGCTCATCCTCATATTCGCCTTCACCCGCGATCAAAAATTTAATGCCGGCTTTCTTTTTGAAAGTTACAATTTTAGCGGCTCTGATAAAAATATCAGCTCCTTTTTCATGGATCAGTCTTGATGCACAGATTATTTTTATTTCATCCTTACTTTTAATAATGTCTCCATTATATTGAAAGCCCTGGTTGATGGACGTGATTTTTTCTTTTTTAACAATTTTATTTTTTACAAGATATTTTTCAATTTGCTCATTAACAGTAATGATCTTGTGAGCCTTAAAATGTTTTAATATGCCGCCTTCGGGAATTAGTCCGTGATTTGTCTGAATTGTTTTTACCCCGGTTAATCTTGATGCGTAATGTGAAATGTTTGCCGCGTAATGGTTATGGGAATGAACAATATCGATCTTATTCTTCCGGATAATTTTGATCAAGCTTTTCACAGCTATATAGAAATTTTTTACATTCCTTTTATCGTGTTCAAAGTTATCGTCCTGTATGATGCTTATTTTTAAAGCTTTGAAACGTTCAATCGAATCACCTCCGGTACATAACAACGTTATGTTAATTTCTTTATGCTTTTCTAATTCAATGATGAGATTAAACAAATGGGTTGTGACACCATTAGTAAAATTCAGATCTCCCGTAATCAATAATAAATTATACATTATGTTTTATGCAGATTATTTTCCAGACTGCTCTAAAGCTTGTATGACAGAAACCGGCAATTCATCTGCGAATGCTCTCAGGTTTTTGATCAATTCATCTTTCCCGCCCGGCTGAGTTGCATAAATAGAAACTTCATCGTCACCGCAAATAAAGTTATCCGGTATTTTCCACGTGCCTGCCTTTTCCCATTCAGGCGGCAGCATTTTAAACCATGATTTATATAGGAAAGCTGCCTTCAGATTGTTCGCAGCCGGTAGCTTCTTTAAGTCTGTAATATCAAATTCACTATTAAGCTTACTTCGTGTTACTTCATTATTCCCGATCCCGATCAGATCAATACAGTGTATATCGGCAAAAAAATCAACTGATCCTATATCGTTCAAAGCTATTTTGTCTCCTGAATAATATTTACTTATAAACCTGGACATTTGATACTGCTGCTCATAAATATTTTTTGAAGCAATTATTACATAGTTAGTGTCTAAACTTTTATAAGCTAAAAAGATAATGAATGTAAAAAAACATATAAGCACAATCTTGTTTTTCCGTATGAATGTAAAATCTATATTTGTCTTAAATCTTTCCGTGAGATAACTGTAAAGCGCTATTGAATTTATTACTATGGATATGATCACAAGATATGTATCATACCTGAAAAAAGATAAAGAAAAAATTTTTTGAAATAATATTAAAAACGCGATTATAAATAACAGCAAGGGAATTTCCGACATGAATTTTTTCTTTGCCTTTAACTGTTGAATAAATAGAATGAGTGAGATCAGAAAAAGAAAAATTAATTTCTTATTTACGCTGATATAATTAAATAAATGTGCAGCTGTATCTTTTTCAATAAAGATCTTTATTGACTCAGGCAAACCAGCTTTCATTAAAACTGAATTCGGAAGGATAAATCCGTCATGGTAAACGGAGATCAGTCCGAAAATCAGTAATGGTATTATCCCGGAAAGCGTAATTAGTACTGCGGTTAGAAATCTCTTTTGAAAAAAGAATAAAGACGAAATGAGAAGTATTAATATGAGATCTTCATATCTGACAGCAGTGAGAAAAAATGCTAGTGTAAAAAGTATAAGTTCGTGCTTTGGCAGTCCCTTTGAACCAGACTGAAATTTTGTAAGCATTGTTACCGCGTAAAATATAAACAGCATTGCAAAAATTGCCTGCAGAAGATGTTCCATTCCGGTAAAAATATTCAGTGTGATCGGGGTAAGCAAAATAACTGCTAAAAGTGAAAGAGTGATCCAGGTATTTGAAAGAGAATGCTTCCGGAGTATTAAAAAAGTTATAGTAATGAGAATGAATGAAAACAGAATGTTTAATACCAAAGGAACAAATTCATTTACACCGGTGATGAAAAAAATTACAGTCAATATCAAAGTCCACAAAGGAGAGGAAACAGAAGAAGAATGCTCGTACCGGGTAACTCCCCAGACATTGTGCATTACAATATTTTTAACAAATGCCAGGTGAATGTAAGCATCGTCAAGGATGTATATGAATTTTCCGCCGGTAACTTTCATGCAGCCGGTGAAAGCGATCGTAACCAACAGCAACATTAGCCCAATGCCTGTAATTAAAGGTGCAAACTTCCTGATGTTCAGCAAGCTATAATAAATAATTAAGAGTTAGTTTCAGATTCATAAAGGTTTTTATACAGGCTGCAAACATTGCTCCAGTTGAGAACTTCATAAATATCTTTTGCCTTTTGCGAATATCTTTGTATCAATGAACGGTCAGAATGGATCTTCTCAAGAATTTTACCAAGTTCGTCCGTGGCTCCAAAATTAAAAACAAATCCGTTTACATTGTTCTGCACATATTCCGACATTCCGGTTTCCTTTGTTACAACAGGCAAAACACCTGCAGCCATTGCTTCAGCCGTTGAAATCGAAAAAGGTTCATACTCACTTGCTGATATAAATACATCCATGCCGCAGATAAATTCTGCATATGAGTCAGTATCCTTAAATGGAACAAAGATATAATTTTCTTTATCGCTTAATTCTGAATTCCCTGCAAGGTATAATTGAAATACAAAACTCACTTTGCTTAATGCACCATCAAGAAAAGCAAAGCCTTTTTCTTTTCGTTCTATAGAACCTGTAAATGCAATTTTTAAAACTACATCAGTTGAATAAACTTTTTCTTCTCCCTTTACATGAAAAATTTCATCAATACCGTTAGGCAGGATTGAGATCTTACTGCTATTTATTTTATAATAAGTGGAAGCGATCTTTAACGATTCATCCGAAAGAAAGATCAGTCTGTCGGAATATTTCATAAAGATCTTTTCACAGAATATATCTTTGTAAAAATAAGCAGCCGGCACACTTTTATATTTTGTATTCTCATGAATTATTATTCCGTGAACATTGTAAAAGATCCTGACCTT
Source organism: Ignavibacteria bacterium (assembly GCA_039934715.1). Taxonomy (GTDB): domain Bacteria; phylum Bacteroidota; class Ignavibacteria; order Tepidaquicellales; family Tepidaquicellaceae; genus JAGPCH01. The sequence goes on from JBDTLQ010000031.1 coordinate 6,180, forward strand.
CCGGAATAGCTTGTATAAAAAAGCAACGACAGTAAATCTCTCATATGTAATGATGTGTATGATGCCTGGCTTTGAACTGAACAATAACTTTAACAGCTGGAACAATCCCATGCGAACGACCGGTGACCCGTTTACATCCTGAATTTTTTCTTTGCCGAATAACTTCTTTAAGATGCCGTACTTCGTTCCGTCAAAAAAGTATTCCGCGAAAACGGCGGGCTCCCGTTTTGTGAATTCAGCAAATATCCGTTTAGCGACCTTCTCCGGCCCGGTAAGAATTTCTGTCTGATTGTATCTGCCTAGAAAAATTATTTTCACCTGGGTGTATTGTTATTCTTATACAATTCAACTCTTACATCATCATAAACATCATAACTTTTATACAATGAATATCTTTTAAAATTCTCATCCCGCGCCATGTCAACATAACATGGATTGGCGTCTTCAAATGTATATACCCCGTCCGCGTTTTTTTTCTTCCACATTATCAGCCATCCGGGATCATTCGCGTAAACATATGCAGGCAATGACTTTTCAAACCACGCGCTGCTGCGCACACCATCCTTCGCTATTTTTCTGTTCGTGAGACCGACTATGTCAAGAAATGAAACGTCTTCAAGATAATAAGGAATGATCCCGGACGAACCGTTTGCAACCAGGCTTCCGGAAGAAATATTTTTTTTCATGTCGGATGAAAATTCCTTGAGCTTATTCCACATCACCGTTTCTTTTTTTATGACAGACTTGTCTTCACTGACCATATTGTAGATCATTATTAATGTTAAAACTGTAATAATTACACCTGATGCTGTGAAGTTTATTTTTTTCAAAACTATAAATTCTTTCAAACAGATCACAAGTGCTAAAGAGAGAAAAGGGATCGCAGGTATTATGAATCTGTACTGCACCATCCAGTCGCCCCCTGAAAATACAGTAAAAAAAAATTGTAAAAAAATTATTGTAATGATGAACAGGAATGATCTCTGCGAAATTAATTTTTTTACAGTGAATGGAATCAGTATCACTAAAGGAATGAACTGAATATTGTGTTTGAAAAAATCCAGGATATATAATACACCGTGTTTGTAACTTCTCATCTCATAATAACCGAAAAAGTGCTGCCCGATCTTTGCATAATAAGTATTGGGCAGAAGATCCTGAAAATAAATTACTCTGAAAATCAAAAATGAAACGATCATCAGTCCGGAAAGAACGGCTGCCTTGAATGAGAAAGTTCTGTCTCCAGAAAAGATGTAAATGAATACTAGATACGCCAGCGACATCAAAATACCTTCAGGTCTTGTGACGGCAATCAGGAAAATGATAACCGAGACCAGGGAAAAATTCCTTGTCCCCGTTTTTAAATTTATTATCTGATAAAAACCGGAGAGCAGTAAAAAAATATAAAGCATTATTTCAAATCCGGATGCGGACCAAAGAATGAAAGGAATATTGAATATCATTAGTATGCAGACAAAATATGAAAGAATTCCCGGGTTCAGTTTCCTGCTGATCTTAAAAACTAAAAACAAATTCAGTAAAGCAAGAAGAAGACTTAATATTTTGGCGCTAAGCTCGAGCGGCAATCCAAGATATCCGAACAATGACAGCAATATAAACCAGCTGAACCCTGAAAATCCTTCAACGTACTCACCGGAATTGTAAACGATGCCTTTACCGTTCACAAAATTATTTACATACCTGAAATAAATATAAAGGTCATCTACTATCCAGCCGAAGAATTGCATGGAGAGAAAAAGAAATATCACATATAGAACTAACAGGAATAAAATTTCATTACGGGAAAGTGTTTTATCCATTGTCCTTTCCCATAAGTTTAACAAGCCATCCCATACCTAACTTATTTTTTAATGCATTCTTAACTCCGAAATATTTTCCATACGCTGATTTAAGATCGATCTTATCATTTGAAAGAAGAACAACGCTGTAATCTCTCATATCGACGTCATTAAATTCCCGGATGATATGATTTTTATATTTAGAGAAATCTGAATTATTCCAGTTGCTTAAATGACGTTCATGTTCATTGTCATTTATTGCTCCCTGCTCCCAGTTATCGCCGATCGGAATATTTATAAGTAAGTATCTCGATTTTTTCAGGCAGCAGGTAATAAATTCCTCCGCATCTTTTTTATTAAAATGTTCGATCACATCCCCGCAATTTATCAGGTCATAGTTCCTGCCGGGTTTTTTGATAAAGTCCAGAGCATTTTCGGTATAAATGTTATTGTAAAAATATTTGTGATACTCCTTTATATAGCCGGGAAAAATTTCAACACCGTCAATTACGCGGTTCCATTTCCCCGAGTAGTTCCTTTCTCCCCAAACCTCAAGAAATTCCCGAAAAAGGATTCCCCATCTTCCAAAACCAACGCCTATGTCAAGTATGCTTTTTGGATCAAGCTTCTTAACAAGGTCTATGTTGTATGAAATATTCTGCCAGTTAGATGTTCCCATTCACATTTTTTAAAGAAAGTAAAATTTTTTTGAAACTGACCTTCACCAATTTCAACAGTATGCGTACCGATTGAGAAACATTTATTTTGCACGCGGATGAATGCGGAAACAAACGGATGTTCACTGATTTATTAATTACAAAATGAAATGTAAATTATCCGCGAAGATCCGTATAAATCAGTTTTATCTGTGTGCTATCAAACTGTTGCAATACAAGTATATAAACAAAAAATCTAAATCAGAGGATTTAGATTTTATAAGTTGGTAAAATTATATTTTAAATTAAAGTATTTTATATTTTTTTTATGATCTTTGCGGGAACACCGGCGGCTATGGTATTTTCCGGAACATTCTTTGTGACAACTGCGCCCGCTCCGATCACCGCATTCTCACCGATCGTAACTCCGCACATTATCGTGGCTGAAGAGCCGATTGACGCTCCCTTTTTTACAAGCGTCTCTATAACTTTCCAGTTACTCTCGTTCTGCATGCTTCCGTGATCATTCACCGCGCGCGGGATCTTATCGTTGATGAAAGTTACGTTGTGCCCTACGAAAACATTATCTTCAATGGTCACTCCTTCGCATATGAATGTGTGTGAAGAGATCTTACAGTTCTTTCCGATAAATGTATTTTTCTGAATTTCTACAAAGGTCCCGATCTTAGAATTGTCACCTATCGTACAGCCGTATAAATTTACAAAGTCAAATATCTTAACATCCTTACCAAGCTTTACGTCAACAATGTTTTTCTTATCCAAAATTTACTTTGCACCTCTGCCAAGGATCATTACGGGAAATGTTTTGAATATCAATTGAAGATCAAGCCATGGTGTCATGTTATTAATATAGTACAGATCAAGAACAACTGAATCTTTAAATGAAACAGAACTTCTGCCTGATACCTGCCACACACCTGTGCATCCCGGCAAAACAGTGTGTCGTCTCTTGTGCCATTCGTCGAATGTTTCATACTCATACGGAAGGCATGGTCGCGGTCCGACCAAACTCATGTCGCCTTTTAAAACATTGAAAAGCTGAGGCAGCTCATCAAGCGATGTCCTTCTTAAATATTTTCCGATTGAGGTGATGTTATTTTCATTAATTATCTTTGAAGACCCGTTGTGCTGGGTTTTGTTGTTCAGGATAAAATCTTTCATGATGATCTCCCTGTCTTTATCACCTTCAGAATTCACATACATTGACCTGAACTTATAAAATCTGAATTGTCTGCCGTCTTTTCCGATCCTTATCTGGGAAAAGAATACCTCACCTTTGGAAGAAAATTTTACCAGCATTGATATTATTATGAAAACCGGCGAGAGAATTATCAGTCCTGCAAAAGCTGCCGCGTAATCAAAGATCCTCTTATAATAGTAGTTAAGATTTTTATTTACCTTTGGAGAAAGATCCACAACCGGGATCCCGGAATATGATTCGGTTACAATTTTTTCCGGAACAATATTGAACAGCTCAGAAGTAAGCTTAAGACTTTTCTCAAGCTTGTTGCACTTGTCTATTATCCTCATCAGATTTTCGTAACTGGTATTATCAATCGCTATGATTATCTCATCAACTGAAAATTGTTTGACTGTTTTTTCAAGATCATCTATATTTCCCACACACACAAGATTGTTAAAAACATAGTCTCCCTTTTCGAGTTTATCATCAAGGAAACCAACGATCTTTATGCCATAGAAATTTTCAAAGATCAGCTTCTCAGCCAACAGTTTTCCCGACTTGCCCGCGCCCACGATGATGACATTGCTGTTATTCAGTATCTTTGTAAAGTTCATGTAGAACGGCTTCAGCAGCAGCAGTCTGATTATAGATATGCCCGCCATTCCCGTAAAGAAGAAACAAAGGACAAAAACTCTTGATGAGAGGAGAAGACTGAACTTGATCACAAAAGAGAAAAGTATAAGGAGAAGTGTTCCGTATAAAAATGATTTTATGATCGCTGTAATGTGAGGAGCTCTTGTGAGCAGTATGTTTACTTTGTACAGGTTGTTGTTCTGAAAAAGAAAAATGAAAAGAATTGAGAAAACAAAAAAAGTAATGTATGTGAGAAATTCGTTTTCGTAGGTGAGAACATTCTTGTTGAGAATACTCTCGGTGATATACTCGGCTAAAACAAATGAAATAAAGATCACGACAAAATCAAAAAAGGCAAACATGTATTTGTATCGTGGATATTTCATTTAGTCCTACTTTTTAATCTGTACAAAAATAAATAAATTATTTTTGAAAAAACTCTTTAATTTTTTCAGATACGTATTCGATCTGTTCATCCTGCATATGAGGATAGATAGGTAATGATAGACATTCTTCAGCTAATTTTTCAGTTACGGGAAAATCTCCTTTTTTATGTCCCTTGTATTCAAAGCATTTTTGAAAATGTAACGGCAGGGGATAATGAAGCCCTGTCGAGATCCCGTCAGCATCCAAAATTTTTTGCAGCTCATCCCTGCGAGGTGTCTGAATAACGAACAAATGGTAGACATGGTTTGAGTAAGGCATCTCTGCAGGAAGTTTTATCTGCTCGATATCTTTAAGTAGTTCATTGTACTTTTTTGCTGCTTGTCTTCTTTTATCAGTCCAGTCTTTAAGATACTTTAGTTTAACTCCAAGCACTGCACCCTGAAGGCCTTCCATTCTGTAATTGTGCCCGAACATTTCGTGATGATATTTTTTTGAAGATCCGTGATCTCTTAATTTTCTTACTTTTAATGCCATCTCATCATCGTTTGTAGTGACCGCGCCTCCTTCTCCAAACGCGCCGAGATTTTTCCCGGGATAAAAACTAAATGACGCTATGGATGAGAGACCTCCGCATTTTTTTCCTTTGTAATCAGAAATATGAGATTGAGCAGCATCCTCTATCAGCAGCAGATCATGCTTGTCAGTTATATTTCTGATCTCATCAAGATCGGCGGTCTGTCCGTAGAGATGAACTGCTACGACGGCTTTTGTATTCTTGTTTATTTTTTCTTCGATCTTTCTCGGGTCAAGATTGTAGCTGTCGGGTTCACAGTCTGCAAAAACCGGTTCAGCACCGCAAAGTGTTGCTCCCCAGCAGGTGGCAATGAATGTATTAGCCGGCATTATGACTTCATCGCCGGGCTTTGTTCCCAATGCCCATAATGCAAGATGATTAGCATCAGTACCCGAGCTCACAGCTATGCAATGTTTTACATCATGAGCTTTCGCGAAATCATTTTCAAAGTCGGTTACCGCTTTCCCGAGTATAAATGAATTATTATTTATTACTTCCTGTATAGCCGAATTAATTTCTTCTCTTATAGGATCATGAAGCTTTTTAAAATCGATAAATGGAATCTTCATTTTACGATTCTAAAGTGATTTGAATTCATAAAAAATTATAAGGATTAATTTGTTTTTATCCCGTAGAATCCGGGTATGGAGAAAGTTTTATTTTTCCGGATCAGAACATTCAGCAGTATCACCGGTATGAGAAAAAAGATGACGGATAATCCGTTAAGTAAAACCGGTCTGAACAACCTTACAGGCTCCTGAATAAACCGGTAGATCCATGTAAGCCCGGTTTTCTTTATTATTAATGGTTCGCGCGATGTCTTTTCAGCTAGTACATCGATCACTCCTCCGCATGGTATCAGTAGTGATGTTTCCAGTTTGCTTCTCCAGTCAAAGACAAACTTTTCTTTTTTTGGAGATGAGATCCCGATCAAAAGTATATCAGGTCTTACATCGTTGATCTTCTTTACAACTTCCTCTTCATCTTCTTTTTTAAAATAGCCATTTATTCCGTCAAAAATAATTGCATTTGGAAAACGTAAACGGATCTTCTCTGTCGCTGTCCTGTTTACTTCTTCCTCTGCACCAAGCAGCATAACGCTGAACTTATTTTCATTTGCAAGTTCTAAAACCATCTCGGCTAGATCCGGTAAAGAAATATCATTTTGCAGTTTCACCCCTGCTATTTTGAATATCCAGTACATTCCTTTTCCATCCGCGACAAATAAATCAAATGTATCCGAGTATGTGAAGATCTCGGGGCATGATCTGAATCTTGGAAGAAGTACAAGGCTGTATCCGAAAAAAACCTTTTGCTCTTTACTTCTTATGAAGTTTATGATTGCATTCTTGATCGAAGTGATTGTGAATAAAGAAATTTTTAATCCTAAGACCCTCTCAGTTTTTATTTCATCCATTTAATAGCCGAGAAGAATTTTTGTGACTTTATCCGAAACATCTGTGACAAGGTATTCTTCCGGCGCTTTCCAGTCAGTTGATGAATTCAAAACCAGATTTACCGACGCAAGTATCTTGTCTTCCGATACACCGGTTAGAATGTTGCTTCCGCATTCAATTGTCTCCGGTCTTTCAGTTACATCTCTTAACGTGATGTTGGGAACATTAAAGATACAGCATTCTTCCTGTACCGTCCCGCTGTCTGAAAGAACGCACAGCGCGTTTTTTTCAAGTGCTATAAAATCAAAGAACCCCAGAGGCACAAGATATTTTATATGTTTATGCTGAAAAGATAATCCCAGCTTTTCCATTTTTGATTTGGTCCTCGGATGCAGACTGCAGATTATCGGAATGTCATACTTCTTTGATAATATGTCAAGCGCATTGATAAGGCTCTTCAATCTTGAGTCAACGTCAACATTCTCCGCACGGTGCATTGTGACAAGAAAGTATTTTTTCATTTCAAGATTAAGATTGGAAAAAACAAAACTCACATCGATCTCATTCTTATATTTTTCAAGCACTTCAAGTATTGGGTTTCCGATGACAAAGATCTTCTCTCTTGCAATACCCTCCCTTGTAAGATTTTCCTTGCTTCTGTAAGTGTACGGCATGAGA
>JBDTLQ010000032.1:0-13454 GCA_039934715.1 Ignavibacteria bacterium
GAATCTGGCTGAAGGTTTTGCAGACGAATTCCGGAAGATCTGTGAAGAAGTTATTTTAGTCAGCGGTAAAATTAATGTTGCTCTTTCAGGTGGAAGCACTCCGAAGATATTGTTTACAGTGCTTGCTGTTGAATACAAAAATAAGATCAACTGGGACAAAGTAAATTTTTACTGGGTTGATGAGAGATGTGTCCCGCCGGATGATGATCAGAGTAATTTTGGGATGACCAATGGATCTCTTTTAAAAACAATTACAATTCCCGAAAAAAATATTCACAGGATTATTGGAGAGAATGATCCCGGAAAGGAAGCCGAACGTTATTCAGATCTGTTAAAAAAAAATATACAAGTAAAAAATAACTTCCCGGAGTTTGATCTGATCCTTCTCGGGATCGGCGAGGACGGCCATACCGCTTCAATTTTTCCGGATCAAATGCAGTTACTGCATTCCGGCAAATATTGTGCTGTTGCGATTCAGCCTAAGACAGGCCAGCAAAGAATTACTCTGACAGGAAAGGTCATTAACAACGCGGAGAGAATTTATTTCACGGCAACCGGCAAGGGTAAATCTGAAGTTGTCGGAAAGATACTTAATAAGAAAAATAATTATTTAGAATATCCCGCTTCACATATACAACCCGGAAGAGGAGTTCTGAAATGGTTTCTTGATAAAGAAGCGGGAAAACAAGTAGTTAAAAGTTAAAAGTTAAAAGTTAAAAGTTAAAAGTAATTCACTACTCATTATTCCATTAATCATTGCTCATTAATTATAAAGAATGATCTTAGCCGGAGATGCCGGAGCTACAAAGACTGAGCTTGCGGTCTTGCTTTCTTTAAGCAAGAGGAGGTTCAAAATAATTTCACATGAGATTTTTCCAACTAATAAATTTTCTTCAATTGAAGAAATACTTCAGCTCTTCCTTGGCAAATATGATCACAAAATAGATTCAGCCTGTATAGGAGTTGCAGGACCTGTGCTGAACAGGGCTGTTATTTCCACCAACTCAGCCCTTGATGCTGATGAAGAAAGTTTATCACGAAGATTTAAGATAAAAAAATTTAAATTAGTAAATGATCTCGAACCTGCGGCTGCTACGATCCCGCTGCTTGAACCAAAGGATCTGATAACTGTTTATAAGGGAAAGAAAGCAGACACAAGAGGAACTAAGATACTGATATCTCCGGGTACAGGACTTGGACAGGCCGCTTTGATCTACTCGGAAGGAAAGTTTGTTACTGTTGCCACTGAAGGCGGACATTGTGATTATGCTCCGAATGATGAAATTGAAATTGAATTGTTGAAATATCTAAGAAGGCAATTCAGTCACGTGAGTTTTGAAAGAGTTGCCTCAGGGATCGGCATCGTAAACATTTTCAATTTTCTTGTTGAAATAAAATATTCAAAAGTGAGCGGCAATATCTTTAACAGGATGAAACATGAAGACGCCGCGGCTGTGATCTCCGGTGAAGGAATGAAAGGCAATTGCAGGCTTTGTGTGAAGGTCATAGAAATATTCGCTTCATCTGTTGGTGCTCAGACAGGTAACATGGTTCTGAATTATAACGCGACCGGCGGAGTTTATCTCGGAGGCGGGATACCGATGAAGATCCCGGGTTTATTTAAAAGCAAAACTTTTCTCACTTCATATCTGAATAAAGGAAGAATGAAATTAATGATCGAAAAAAATCCTGTACATATCATTAAGGATACAGCAACCAATATTTACGGTGCCGGACTGATAGCATTAACCTTGTGAACATTCATGTAACCGTACAATCCTTGTCAAAACATAACGGGGATTGCTTAAGCAGATCAATTTATGTAATTTTGTATACAAATTTTTTTATAAGAGATCACTTTCCCCTTTTGTAAAATTGTCCAAAACAAGTTATTATCTTTACCTCAAAGACTCTAAGGCTCAAAGAATAAAGGTTTTGAATTAGTTTTCTTAGAGTATTAAAGTCTTCGAGGTTGAAATAACGTTTTGAGACAATCTTTTGTAAGGATAGGGAATTTATTTTTTTTAACCGCATTAATCAAACATGAAAATCATAAAACTTATACCGCGATTGCTTGTATTTTCATTATTTGTTTTCTCATTCATTGCTTCCTCTACAAATAATGATTCAGGTCAAGGCAACAGCAATAATACAAATCCCAAATATTCATTGCTCAAAATATTCGTTACGGATCAGGAGGATATGAAAAATATTATGAGAGAAGGGTTATTCATTGACCATGCCGAATCTCATGAAGGTCTGTATATTGAGACATGGCTTTCTGAAGCTGAAATAGAAAAGCTTAACAGGTCTGGTGTCGCGTATGAAATTGTTGTTCCGGATTTTAAAGAATATTATAACAGCCAGCCAAAGATGACTGCGGCTGAGATGACCGATGCAATTCAGAAATCGGCTCAGGAAAATAATGTAACACATTCAATTTACGGAAGCATGGGAGGATTTCTTACCTTTGATCAGGTTATCAATAAACTTGATTCAATGAGAATAGAATACCCCGGACTTATATCAGAAAAATTTTCCATTGGTGATTCCCATGAGGGAAGACAACAATGGACAGTAAGAGTTTCAAACAGTCCCAACGCTCCTACAGGACGGCCTGAAGTCTGGTTCCATTCTTTAATACACGCCAGAGAGCCGATGAGCATGGAGCAGAATATTTATTTCATGTACTGGCTTCTTGAAAATTATAACATCGATCCGATCGCAACATACTTAATGAACAACAGAGAATTTTACTTTACACCTGTTTTCAATCCGGACGGATATGAGTATAACCGCTCGACAAATCCTAACGGCGGCGGCTTTTGGAGGAAGAACAGAAAACAAAATACAGGGGGCAGCTTTGGAATAGACCTTAACAGGAATTTCGGGATCTATGCCTTCTGGAATTCAATAAATAACGGATCCTCTACAGATCCCACAGATGATACTTATCGCGGTACATCTCCTTTTTCAGAAGTTGAAACCCAGAATGCAAGAGACTTTGTCATCTCGAGAAATTTCAAAGGCATACTGAGCTATCATACATATGGCAACTATCTGATCAGACCATGGGGATATGTAGACGAGCCTTCTCCCGACGAAAATATTTTTCAAAGCTTCTCACAGGACATGGTAATGAATAATCATTTCAGTTTAGGAAGATCCAATCAGACAGTGGCATATGGTGTAAGAGGAGTTACAGATGACTGGTATTATTCTGACTCCGCGCATGCGAGCGCAATCGCGATGACACCTGAGGTCGGGACATCCACTGATGGTTTCTGGCCTTTGCAATCGAGAATACTTCCTCTTGCAAAACTTACTTTAGCACAGAACATAACATTTTCATTATCATGCGGTCCGTATGTAGCACCGGAAAAGACTCTTCTGAACAAAGAGCAATATGAACAGGGGGAAGCAGGAAATCTGAAAGTTAATTTTAAGAATAAAGGTCTGATGAACGCGGAGAATGTAAAGATCGAACTGACATCGCAAAGTCCGCTGGTCAATATTCAGACTTCTGCATTCTCATATCCGAACATCGCCTCATTTCTTAAGGATAGCTTGGCATTTAATTTTACGATCGGAGCAACTACTCCACTAAACAGCGCGATCAAAACTACATTAACAGTGAAGGAGGATAATTCAAATTTAGTTTATTCACAGGACATTTATCTTCCTGTCGGAAACGGAAATATTTTGTTTCTTGACAGCGCCGAAAACGGTGTTACAAAATGGACGATCTCATCCGGATGGAATACCACAACAACTCAGTCTTATTCCCCTACCCGTTCATTCGCGGATAGTCCTACAGGGAATTATCCGAACGCTTCAAACAGGACTATGACTCTGACAACTGCTTTAAATGTTTCAGCAAACCCGACTGTGTTGTTAAGCTTCTGGTATAAACACACTATCGATACACTGGATAACGCGTATGTTGATGTATCAAATGATAACGGAGCTACATGGCAATCAGTAAGATTTTATAATAAAACCGTGAGCACCTGGACCAAGGAAGTTGTGGACATATCCCAGATCGCAAGCAGTACTACAACTCTTAAGATAAGATTTTCTATGGTTTCTAACGGAACTGTTGTCGCCGATGGAATTTATATTGATAATATTAAACTCTCCGGATATAACGCGACTCCTGTTGGCATTACACAAAACACAGGAATTCCCGGGAGGTATTCTTTGTCACAAAATTACCCAAACCCATTCAACCCAAAGACAGTCATTAATTATCAGTTATCTATGACCAATTTTGTTTCACTCAAGGTATTTGATGTATTGGGAAATCAGGTTGCAACACTGGTTAATGAAGATCAGAACCCGGGAAATTATTCCGTTAGCTTTGACGGCAATAATCTTTCAAGCGGATTGTATTATTATAAATTAGAGAGCGGTGAGTTTACGGATACGAAGAAGATGCTGCTTATAAAATAAGTTAAAAGTTAAAAGCTAGCAATTGCCAATTGGAAACAATATTAATCCCCGTACTTCAATGCGGGGATTTTTTTTAAAATAACACTCTATGCATTCAACACATTCAACACACTCAACACATTCAACACATTCAACACACTCAACACATTCAACACACTCAACACACTCAACACATTCAACACACTCAATACTCTACACTCGACTAGCTCACAAGCACAAAATCTATTCGCTTAGTTTCACTGTTCACACGTACAACTTTGATCCTTACCTTTTGTCCCGCGCGGAAAGTTTTATGCTTCCTTCGTCCGAACGCGATATGCTTCTTCTCATCATAATCATAATAGTCGTCTTCAATATCCCTGAACCTTATCATTCCTTCAACAAGTATGTCCATTATTTCAACGAACATTCCATACTGGACTATTCCGGATATGATACCCTCATAAGTATCGCCAACATGCTTCTTCATGTATTCACCCTGCATGAGTTTTATTGACTCTCTTTCAGCCTGCTCCGCGTTTTGCTCCATAATAGAACTCTGCTTGCATATCTCGGGAAGTATTTTTTTATAATGCTCTGTCACATCGTGAATATTTTTTCCCGCGTTCAGATAATCATGTAATATTCTGTGAACGACAAGATCAGGATACCGTCTTATCGGGGAAGTAAAGTGAGTATAATCTTTAAATCCCAGACCGTAGTGGCCGATGTTCTTCGTCGTATAAATTGCCTTTGCCATAGAGCGGATCAGAAGATCATTGATGATAAACTCTTCCGGCTTCCCGTGTATCTCGTTCAGCAATTTTCTTAAAGAATTTTTATCTTCGATATTGATACTGTAGCCAAACTGTTTTACAAATTCCGAAAGCTCCTTCATCTTATCCTTGTTGGGAATGTCATGCACCCTGTAAACAAAAGGATAATACATTTTATTTTTCTTTGAAAGATCATTTACATACAAAGTCGCGCACTTATTGGCAAGCAGCATGAACTCCTCGATCAGCCTCATAGAGTCAAGCCTTTCTTTTACAATAATATCCTCAACCGCCCCATCTTTATTAAAGACAAATTTTACTTCTGCCGAATCGAAGTCAAGACTTTCTTCTTTCAAACGCTTAACTGTTATCGACTTGCTTAGCTTATACATGAGCAGCAGCTCTTCCGCGAAGTCTCCTGTTTTTGTTTCAATGATATTCTGAGCTTCTTCATATGTGAATCTTCGCTTACTGTTAATCACAGTCTTCCTAATGTCAAAACTTTTTATCGTACATTTTTTTGTCAGCTGAATGAAAATCGAAAATGTCAGTCTGTCTTCGTTAGGCTTCAATGAGCAAATGTCGTTGGAAAGTTTTTCGGGAAGCATCGGGATCACATTCTTCACAAGGTAAACACTTGTTGCCCTGCGGAGCGCTTCTTTATCAAGATCGGAATTTTCCCTTACATAATGAGAAACATCCGCGATATGAACACCGATCAGATAACCGTCATCATTCTTTTCAATTGATACCGCGTCATCAAAATCCTTTGCATCCAGAGGGTCGATCGTAAAAATTATTTTATCTCTGAGATCCATCCTGTCCTTCATATCATAATCTATCCGGATCGCATTGGCTTCCTGTTCAACTTCCTTTGGAAATGAAGTTGACAAATTATACTTGCGGATAATTGATTTTTCTTCCGCTCCTTTCTCACCCGACTTTCCAAAAACCTCGATCACTCTTCCCCTCAGATCCGAGAATTCATCTCTGACATCCTCAATGTTGATGATCTCAACATGTACTTTATCATTATCTGCAGCATTCTTAAAATCTCCCCGAGCGATGATAATTTCTTTCTTAATGTCTCTTGAATCCGGATACACCAGTCCGTAGTCCTTATGATCCTCAAATCGTCCGCTTACAAACCTGTTGCCTTCAGTAAGTACCTTTGTTATTTCCGCAGTGGTCTCTTTTCCGTCTGACGATCGTACTGGCCTGTATTCAACTTTATCCCCGATCTTAAGCTTATGAGTTTTTACATCTTTAATTATTATCGTATCATCGTTTCCGTTTTTCCCGGTCTTCTTTAAAACCATTCTTCCGTCTTTACCAAAATCGATCTCGCCGGTTTCACTCTTCCCGCCTGGCATTGCTGTCCTGTATGATGTGTTCAGTCTGTTTTGTGAATCATGCCTTTTTGTGTTGTCAGATCGTGATCCTTTATCTGACGGTTTATCTTTATTTCTTTTTGTTTCTTTACCTGTTTTAATTTTCAAATTTATGTTATAATATTTTTTATCTTTACTTAACTTCTCTTCTTTCACTAATTCCGATAAAGCTTTTTTTAAAGCTTCTCTCTTGTCCTGTTTCAGATGAAGTTTTTTTAGAATTGAATTCACTTTAAAAGAATCATTTTCATTCTTTGAAAGCAGTTTTAATATATCCTGTTTTAGTTTGATGGTGGTAGTTTTTTATTGTTAATCAGAATTTGATCTTGTAATATACCAGTCCTCCGACCCTTGTTCCGTTTGTATTTGAAATGTCGTTGTCGGAATAGAACGGATCATACACTCTTTCAAATCTGAAGATAAGGTTATTTGACAGTGAGCTGATCTTTAATATTTTGTTGAGAGGATAATCAAGAACGATATCCGTGTTTGCGATCCCTTTAAATATCTGTCCTCCGAATCTTATTACGGCGTCACCTATCGACGCGGTAAATCTAACATCAGTATTCTGCGCGATCGTTCCGCTTTTTGAATCCACATAATTGAAACTTGTATTGATCAGAAAAGGAAATATAGTTTCTAACGATGATGAAAGATAGTTTGAAAGGAATGAAGCGCCTATGTTCGCGCCAAAGCTTGTACTCTCTCCGAATGAGAGCTGATCCTGAAATTTTCCAAACAGCAGAAATGAGATCGCGTCGCTTGTAGCGTTGCTTCCCGTTTCTTTAGATGCGCCTCTTGTAAGTGTAATTGTCAGTAAAGGATTTTTTGCTTCACCACTGACTTTCATATCGATTACAACATCCTCAAGATTTTCCTGTCCGGTGGTATTTGCTCCCGAAGTCGAGTATCCTTTATATTGAGCGCTAATGTTGAGATCGGGATTTGTGATCGGACCGTAAAATCTGACATTCCCCGACGCGTCAAACTTCCGGAAAAATTTGTAATAACAATTATCGCCTAAAGTAATTGTTCCCCTTCCCTGCATTGTGTAGTCAACATCATTGTATATGTTAAGATCCTCCGTCCGGATCTCCCCAAAAAATTCCTGCTGCGTCTTTTCGTTTACTATGAATTTCAGAAATACATTTTCAGAGGTTGTTACTAAAATATTATAGAAAAATTTTCCCGACTTCTCCCTAGCTATCTTCTTCACCTGCTTATTATTATAAATGTAAACGATCTTTTCGAAGGGATTCAGGTGAATATCATTTAATACAACTATGCTGTCGGGGTTTTGCATTAATATCATTCTCTTAACATCTCCATGTTCTTCCGAAAGATCCTCGCCCGTCTTCGATGAATCAATTACAATAAGAGTCTTTGACGAATCGATCAATGCTTTGGTTGAATCATCTATTAAGTATGATGCTTCGCTTACCGATTTGGCTGTTGTCTTCGGACGCCCTTTCTCCAGTGAATCGATGATCACGCCATAAACAAAATCGTCAGTATAGATATTATAAGCTTCCTCCTTGAACGGGTTGAAAACAATGTTGCCTTTAACAAGTATTAGATTACCTGTGAGATCAAACCTGTCGCTGTTGCCTTTCAGCGTGAGGCTGTTCCTTCCGCTGCCCACCCATAAGTCACCTTCAACTCCAAGCTCAGTTCCACCGTTGTTTTTATCAAACGCCTTCACATCACCCGTCATCACAAGCTTCATGTCATTCAAAGTGAAACCTGTAAAATCAATATATCCCGAAGCTGAAATAAATCTCGATAGCTCTTCAGGAACAAATACTTTGGAATTGTCTATCAGCAGCTTTTCATCTTTCGTAGAAAGGTTCGCGATGAAATCGTAATTCATCTTTGTAAGAGTAACATAGAACTTACCATTATCTACTTTCATATTACCTGTAAGCACAGGCTTATCCGAAGTACCAACAAGACTGATCTTGCCGTTAAGAATTCCTTCAAGTCCCGAAGTATATGGAATGAGCTGCTGCAATACTTTCAGCTGAAAATTTTTCGCGACGGCGTTAAGATCAGCTTCCCTGCCCGCAAGGATCTTTGCTCTCTGAACACTGTCAATTTCTTCCCCTGAAAAAGTCAGAAGCATCGGCACACTTCCGGTCAGAGAAAATTTTCCGGTATTGTTCTTATTTGAAAAGACAATGTTGGGGGTGAGCTTATATTCTTTGTACTTCAGATCCGCGTCAAGACGTCCTATCTGTGTTGAACCCAGGCTGAGCTGTTCGGAAACCGCCGTAATATCTATTATCGGAAAAGCTGGTACTCCCTGATATTTCAAATCAAAATACCTGACCTTTCCGGCAAGCATGTTGTTTGTATCCTGATCCGGATTTATTAACTTTTGATAGGTCAGAAGATCTATATTGGACGCCGATATGGATATGTTGCTTGAATCATTCAGCGAGTATTCACCTGCGACTAACAGTCTCTGATTCAGATTGTTGATCGCAAACTGTCTGAACTCTATTGCTTCACTTGAGTCAATCTTTTTATACTTTACTATCAGATCCTTATTGTTTGTCACGACAAAATCCTTGTATTGAAACGCAAGTGTATCGAAATGAAATACGAGTGAATCCCTCAGGCTTCCCTCTGTTATGAACTTCATAGCGGAATCCTGCATCGTCCGGATATTGAACTTATTCTGATTCTCAAAAAATTTAATGCTTGTATTAGTTGTATCGAGCGCGAATCCGCTTACAATTAATTTGTTCGCGGAGAAAACAGCGTCTGCGTCAAAGCCTGTAAGATCAAGAGCATTCACGTCATTCCTTATATTAATATTTAGCAGTGCATCATTTGTTATCAGCAGAGAATCCTTCATCCTCAATTCCTTTATCACTCCATTTGAAATAAAATACATTATGCCGCAGCTGTCACTCAGGCTCCCATCAAAATTTCCTTTGAAATTTATTGTATCGCCGCCGGTGAAAGTGTATAATGGTCCGAGATCTTTTACATTAATTGTATATTTAAAATTAAGATCATTACACAATGGTGACGGAGTGCGGTTCAATACTTCTGATGTTTGCAGGGAATCATAAAATTTTTTATTCAGACCCGCCTGTATTTTTTCAATGTTGGCCGTGATGACATTTGTAAGTGTAGTAATATTAAACAGCCCGTCAGCTGTAAGATCAACAAAGTCACTTTTCATCGAGATCTTTCTGACATTGCCGTTCTGATCCAGCTCTACATCAAGAGGTGTTGCGGGAATCTTATAATCCCCGAATGTTGAGGGACTCATGTTGATCTTATAATTACCCGAAATATTATTCGGATCAAAACCTCTTCCGTTAATATCAAAAGTAAAATCAAGATTGCTTCTCTGTGAATTATCTTTTGTAAATGCGGCGATGTTCAGATTCGTCGCGGTCCCTCTTAAGTCGTAAGAAATATTGTTTAGATTGGAGATGTTAACTTTGCCTGCAACTTTTGTCTGAAGCGCGTCCGAACTAAAAGACAGATCAAGACTCACATTTCCCCTGTTGAAATTCAACTGACCTGCCGACCTTGAAATATTCTGTCCGTAGAATCTTGTACGGTTTATGTCATAATTTATCTTACCGCTCATTGACTTGTAATCAAAACCCGCGGCATCAATTTTAAAGTCACCGTTAATATTACTCTCAAGAGTATTATCTTTTACGATCTTTCCTATGTTAAGTCCGCTGGTTGTAAAGTCACCTCTGTATTTGCTTACGTTTTGTGTAAGATCCATATAACCATTTCCATTTACATTTCCCGCTGAACTTCTGACATCGAAGTCTGTGGAAAATCTTGTCGGCTCTCCTTTATATGTGACATATGGAATAAATACTTTTCCCATGTGATTGTAATCAGGGATCGGAATTCCGGGCAGGCTGATCTTTGTATCGCGCGGATCGATCGTGATGTCTTTTCCTGTAATATCAAAATACAGATCGGATGGGTGATCAAGATTTTTTACATTACCTTCAAACGAGAAATTGGAATTCGGGATCTGAAGATAAAGCCTGCTGATATTAAGGTTACCATACGGGCCGTCCGCGATAAGATTCAACGTAGCTGTGCTGTCAAGGAAATCAAGTCCGGGAAGAAAAAAGGTAAGGTCTTTCATATCAAACTTATCGGTCATAAGATCTATCCTTACATTTTTGTCTTTCAAATTCTCATAGATAAACGGTCTGAAAGGATTAAGATCCTGAACGAACAGCTCATTTATTTTTATAAAGGTCCTGTCAGTAAGCAGAGTAAAATTTTGGATGCTGGTCGTTGTGTCCTTTTTATTTATCTTTGCATCCATCGAGAACTGGTTCAGGTTGAACGGAGAATTTGTTTTGAATGTCAGCTCCCGGATGCTCACATTTTTATCATCAAGAAAATAATTTACACCAAGCTTCAGGTTTAAATTATACATGTCAAAATTTCCAAGATCAAATGAATCAAGCTGCTGCATTTTAAAAGCCTTTGTATAATAATCCTTGCTTTTTTCATTAAGAACCCTCACAGCCCCGTCCTCTATCTCAAAATTTTCCGCTGATACATCCCAATCAAACTCTGTGTCTGTAGTATCTTCTACTTTTTTTTCAGATTCGAGAAAATGAAGAATGTTCCACTTCAGGGAATCATTCTTATCCCTTATTTTTGTCAGAAATATTTTCGGCTGCCGCAATATTACTTTATCAAGAGAAATGTCATTATTGAAAAGCTTCCAGATATCGTAGTCGGCATAAATGGATTTGAACACAAGCATTGTATCGCCTTTCACAATGATGCTTCCGTTCTTGAGTGTGAAACCTTTGAGCAGGTTGCCTTCGAGTGACTCCGCATTGATGCGTGAGTCCTTATATTCAAGTGATGTGTTTACTTTGTCCAGGAGAATTCCGAGGCAGATCTCGTCAAACCAGTCAGTCTGAATGAAAAAAAATAATCCGATAAGAAGAAGTATAAAGCAGGCGAATAAGATCATAACCACCTTCGCTAATCTCGCGAAAAAACTTTTCTTTGGCTTTGATGCCGGTGCTTTAATTTCAGTATTTATATTTTCTTCATCAACAGACATAGAACATGAAATTAATTACTTCCCTTTTCTGCTGCGGATATCTTATTTAAAATGCCGGTGGTAGAATAATTATCAACGAACTGCAGGCTCACAACTTTCCCACCGCTGCCTTTTACAATATCGGATCCGACAATATCTTCTTCCTTCCAGTCTCCGCCTTTTACAAGAAAGTCGGGCATGATCTTTTTTATCAATTCATACGGCGTGTCTTCATCAAAAATTATCGCGTAGTCAACACTTTTTAGATTGTCAAGAAGGAATGCCCTGTCATTTTCATTATGAACCGGTCTTCCATCTCCTTTAAGACATTTTACTGACCTGTCTGAATTCACACCAACAACTAAAACATCACCAAGCGACTTCGCTTCGTTAAGATATACCGCATGACCTCTGTGAAGGATATCAAAACATCCGTTTGTGAAAACCAGTTTTTTATTTTCCGATCTTATTTTATCTCTTAAGCTTTTAAACTCTTCAGCTTTTATTATCATCCTGCTCTTTTAAAATATTTTCGATCAGCTTATTTTTATAAATAGGAACGATCCCGACCTCTTCGACAACGAGACCGGCTGCATAGTTTGATATGATGGCAGCCTCTTTTAATGTCGCGCCTCCGGCAAGACAGACCGCGATCGTTGATATGACAGTATCTCCCGCTCCCGATACATCGGCAACCTTTCTTGCTTTGGTTCCGATCTTTTCCTGTTTAAGACTTCCGTTATTGTTTTCAAATACCATCATCCCATGTTCGCCTAAAGTAAGAATAACATTCTCACAGTTTAATTTTTTTATGAGCTCCTTCGCGAATGTGTCTATGTCTTTACTATCTTTAATTTTTTTTCCTAAGGCGTCTTCAAGTTCTTTCCTGTTAGGCTTGAACAAATATGTATTTTTAAACTCAAAAAAATTCTCAAACTTCGGATCAACCAATACTTTAACATTATTCTTTTCAGCGAACTCCGAGATCTTTTTTATAAGCTTTTTGGTAAGCACTCCTTTATTATAATCCTGTAGAATAATTATGCCTATCTCTTTTACATTTTCATTAAGCAGTTTTAAAATATTCTTTTCAGTATCATCTGAGATGTCAGTTTTAGATTCGCTGTCAATTCTTAGAAGATGGTGTGAGTCCGAGATAACTCTCGTCTTGCTTGTAGTAGGTCTTTCCTTTTCTTTGATAAGTCCATTGGTTTCGATCCGCAGTTCTTTCATCGCGTCGATCAAAAGATTTCCTTCAGCATCATCACCGATCACGCCGATAAGAAAAGGATCCGCTCCGAGTGTGCTGACATTGTAGGAAACATTCGCGGCCCCGCCGAGCCTGTGTTCGCTGTTGCGTATATCAAAGACCTGCACGGGAGCCTCTGGGGAAATTCTTGTTACGTCGCCGAGTAAGTATCTGTCAAGCATTACATCGCCGATAATAAATATTCTGTTCTTTGCAGAAGATTCGAATATACCTTCTAGAAATGTTTTATCCATTGACCATAAAATAAATTTATTAAACAGGTTATTCAATGGAATTTACATAGAATTACGAATTAGGAATTAAGAATTACGAATTAAGAATTAGGAATTACGAATTACCAATTATGAATTGCAATCTTGTTACGGATAGCTTTCAACTTTCTCGCCTCGCCCGCCCTGCCCACTTCGCCGATGCGAATGCGAGAGCAGGCTGTGCTTCGGCGGAGCCTGCCTCGTCGGCAAGACGGGCGGGCAACTTTTAACTTTCAACTTTCAACTTTTAACTTTTAACTTTTAACTTTTAACTTT
>JBDTLQ010000033.1:0-13381 GCA_039934715.1 Ignavibacteria bacterium
CGAGAACAGAACAGCGATCTTCAGCTCTAGAGGATTCTTTTCAGTTACAACAAGTTCTACCTCACGTTCAGCCCTTGGCTTTGAAAAGTAGATCCCTAGCCCAATGATCAGAAGTATCAGGAACAATATGAATAAATACGTAAATGTGAGGTCTGCCAGTTCCTGATTAAATATCAGCATCAGAATAAAAACCCTGACATACATCATGGTTGATGCAAGCAGTATAGAAGACGCGTAAGCTCTGTCGGAAGTCTTACAGTCGCGGCTTTTTCTCGAAAGGATCAATGTTGTAGCCGTACTGCTGTACATGCCTCCAATCACCCCAGACAGAAGCAGTCCGGATTTTTTCACGACAAATTTTTGCAGAAGGTAACTGAAATAGGATATCCCGGAAACCACTACAAGTGACAGCCAGATCTGATAAGGTGAAATTTTAAATGTATCTGATATTGGTGTACCGGGTAATATCGGAAGTATCACTCCGGCTATTATCAGGAATTTTCCAAGGGTCACGAATTCATCGCTGGCAAACTTATCGGAAAATTTTATGAAATAATTTTTCGATTCAACCAGCAGCAGCACTGATACAACAATGAGAATTGAAAACCAGTTGGGCTGGGTGATTACAATTGGTCCGAGCGAATAAGTTATCAGACCCACCAGTATCTTTGTGATACCAAAAGCTTTGTACAGCTCTATCTTTTTGTAATAATAAATTCCAAACAGAACCGAAAGAATACACGCGCCAAGTATAAAGAGTGTGAGATGCAGCGGCTCCGCGATGTACAGAACGAAACCCATTACACCAATGAATGCAAACGTGCGGTCTGTTCCAAACGGAATCGTGGAATGTTTTTTCTGATTTTCAAGTCTTCTCTGCTCTAGACCTATCAGC
This sequence comes from Ignavibacteria bacterium, assembly GCA_039934715.1. Lineage (GTDB taxonomy): Bacteria > Bacteroidota > Ignavibacteria > Tepidaquicellales > Tepidaquicellaceae > JAGPCH01. The sequence continues at coordinate 896 of JBDTLQ010000033.1, forward strand.
AGAGAGAACAGCAGGACAACTATAAACTGAATAAATATCAAAGGGACCTGATTCAGTAAATTCATTTCAGCTTAAAGTTTCAGATTTTTTCTCAAAAGAAAATCTTTAATAAGAAAGATGTGCTGACAGTACCCCCAAGCAAAGTAAGTAAATACCTTATTTAATTTTCCGGAACGGTCAGGTGATCGGCAAGAATTTTATATTATTAAACAACATATTCAAGGAAGTATTTTAAAAGTCGGAATCATCATTGCCATCCGGTTCATCATTAGTTTTTCTTTTCTTTCTATCCCTTGATTTATTTTTATCTTCGGTTCCGAATTTGTATGAAAGCGTGAGAGAAGCAACTCTTGACTCCCGCTGCCTGCTGAATGTCTGTGAATAAAGATCTGTCAGAGTGCTTCCGGACATTTTTTGTGAATTGAAAATATCCGATACTCTGAAGTTCAGCGAAAGTTTTTTATCAAGAAAATCTTTTCTCAAGGCTATGTCAAAAGTGCTCACAGGATCAACAATTCCCTGCGGTGTGGCAGTCTTTCCTCGGTAAAGAAAAGTAAGCTGAACAGCCGCATCCCACGGAAGGGTTATATTCCCGAATAAACGTCCGGCAAAAGTATTTGTAGAATTTGTGCCGAGTGAATCGGAATTTATTTCCTGTTTAAAATAGCTTACACTTCCGTTCAAAGAAAACATCTTGCTGAACGAACCGTTCACAAGCAGCTCGCCTCCGTAAGAATTTTCCGTGTTCGCGTTTATCGGAGTTGAAAGAGTTATGTTGCTGTCAATAAGAGTGCTGTAACTTGTTATCTTATCTGTTGTGATCTTGTAAAATATTGAAGGTGTTATTGAAAATGAGTCAAAGAATTTTATGAAATTAAGCTCAAATGAATTTATGTATTCCGGGCTCAGATCAGGATTTCCTTTACTGTAAAATATAGAGCTCCTTATTCTCGTAACCGGTGAAAGATTCCTGTATCCCGGTCTTCTCACCCTGCGGGAATAGCTTAATGAAATTTCCTCTGTAAGTCCAAGCTTTTGTGAAACATTCACACTTGGAAAATAATCTATCCTGTCTTTTGAGATATCTGAATTACGAATGAACTGGTTAAGATCATATTTCCAGTATTCTCCTCTTATTCCTAAATTGTAAGAAAATTTTTCTTCCTCATTGCCATAGATCGCATAGGCGCTTGCAATGTTTTCTTTAAAACTGAAATCATCAGTCAGGTTTGTGTCGATCTCATAATTACCTGTCAGGTTATTCTGATTATAATAAAAATTATCCGCACGTGTATCCCTGTAATTAAATTTCAATCCTGTTTCAAGTTTTGAGGTCTTTCCAAAAGGATGCGCGTAGTCAGATTGTATGTTCAGCTCTTTGGTAAGATCTTTGTTGTCAGTTTTAGTAAACAATGACGGTGTATTTACAGGAAAGGCATAGTCTGTTTGCTTAAGTTCGTTTTCATAATCCTTATCATAAGAAAAACTTGCTTCCCCGGTCAGACTTTGTTTTTTGTCTTTGAAAAGTTTATTGTAATTAAGTCCGTATGAATATGTCTCGCCTTTGTCCGTATTGGTAGATCTTGCTATGGAATTCTCATTAAGATTATTATCGATATCGTAAACGAAGAGATTCTCGGTTGAGCCGCTGTTTCTGTTTCCGTTATTGTAGCGCGCATTAAGGCTCAGCAGATCTGTCTGTGACAGATAATATTCTATCTCTCCGCGTGCTGAATTATTATCCATCTTCATTCTTCCGTCTGAAACCTGATCAGACAAAAAATTATCCGGTGTGAAGAAATTATTTCTGTCAACAAAACTTTGAAAATTATTATGCCTTCTCCTGAAATCATAACTTCCTGTAAAGTTATACTTGCTGGTTTTATAATTCAGACTCAATCCGCTTCCGTATTTATCACCGGTGCCAGCATTCATATTAAGAAGCCCGTTAAAACCGGTATCATCATATTTTTTCAGCACAAGGTTTATAACTCCTGTCGAACCTTCGGCATCAAACTTTGCTGAAGGATTTGTAATGACCTCAACCGACGACAATTGTTCGGCCGGCATCTGTTCAAGTATCCTTGAAATGCTTCCTGTAACAGGTCTTCCGTTAATAAAATATTTTATGCTCTGACCTCCGCGAAGACTTATGTTATTGTCTATGTCAACTGTAAGTGACGGGAGATTTTTTAACACATCTATTGCTGTACCACCCGTTACACTCATGTTGCCTTCAACATTGAATATCTTCTTGTCACCCTTGAGTTCAATGAACGGCTTTTCACTTTCAACTACGATCTCTTCAGTCTCAGTACCCGTCTTTAAGAATATCGTATCAAGACTGATCGTTTTGTTTTGAGGATCGGTTAAATTTATAGCTCTGGTGTTTTTATTATATCCGGTAAGTTCTATTGCAAGACTGTATCTTCCCTGTTCAATATTATCCAGCTTAAAATATCCGCTGCTGTTTGTTTCTGTACCATTATACAAACTTGAATCACGTGACTTGATAAGCTTTATGGAAACCGCTTCCAAAGGAGTTTTGGTTTGCCTGTCAAATACATAGCCGCTTACTTCGCCGTCAGCAAATGAAGGCTTTCTGTTGCCCGGACCTCTTGGTTTCTCCGGATCTGTCTGCGAAAATGAATTGATGTATAGAAATGTGAACAGGATGGAAATAAATATTCTTGTCATGAGAGTTTAAAAATTAATTAACACTATCATTGACACTGATTTGACAATAAAAGTTTAATAAAATTATCAAAATTAAAAAAATATCTTCTGATTTTGACAGCTGAGAAACCAGGTTTTCCTTAAGGCTCAAAGACTATAAGAATATACATATTTTTCTTTGAGCCTTTGTGTCTTAGAGTTTAAAAAAAATATCAATCATAATTCAAAACCGGCGCCAGCCATTTCTCCGCGCATTTGAGATCCATGCCTTTTCTCTTTGCAAAATCCTCAACCTGATCCTTGCCGATCTTACCTACACCAAAGTATCTCGACTTCGGATGAGCAAAATATAATCCGCTTACAGATGAAGCGGGATACATAGCAAGGCTCTCGGTTAGTTTGATGCCAGTGTTCTTTTCAGCATCAAGTATGTCAAACAAAGTTGTCTTTTCAGTATGATCCGGACAAGCAGGATACCCCGGAGCCGGACGGATACCTCTGTATTTTTCTTTTATCAACTCATCATTTTCAAATTTTTCATTCTTCGAGTATCCCCAGTACTCTGTCCTTACCTTTTTATGCATCAGTTCAGCGAACGCCTCGGCAAGTCTGTCAGCTAATGCCTGAAGCATGATCTTACTATAATCATCATTATCTTCCTCAAATTTCTTCAGCCACTTTTCTATTCCAATGCCTGTTGTCACTGCGAATCCTCCGATGTAGTCTTCATGCCCTGATACCTTCGGTGCTACGAAATCAGAAAGCGCAATGTTCGGAATGTTTGTGCTCTTTTTACTTTGCTGTCTTAAAGTTCTGAACACCTTTACAACTTCTTTCCTGTCTGCATCTTTATAAACTTCAATATCATCCTCCACAGCATTTGCATTCCATATTCCAATGACCGCATTCGCTTTAAGCCACTTTTCTTTTATGATCTTCTGAAGCAGTGCCTTCGCGTCATTAAATAAATTTGTCGCATGCTCACCTACTACTTTATCCTCAAGTATATCGGGATATTTTCCCGCGAGCTCCCATGTTCTGAAAAAAGGAGTCCAGTCTATAAAGGTTGCTATTTCTCCCAGCGGGTAATCTTCAAACACCTTAATACCAGTGAATACAGGTTTTGAAATATCCTCTTCACTAAAATCTACCTTAAGCTTATTCCTTTTAGCTTCCGCATATGTAAGATATGGTTTTTCAACTCTGTTCTTGAAATGATGCTCACGCAGTTTAAAATATTCTGTCTTTATATCATCGGAAAATTTATCCTTATTATCACCCAATAAACTTCCCACAACCGGAACCGATCTCGAAGCATCAAGCACATGGATCGTCTGTCCGCGTTTATAATGTTCCTCGATCTTTACTGCCGTATGAACCTTGGATGTAGTCGCGCCTCCGATCAGTAATGGAATGTCAAAACCTTCACGCTCCATTTCTTTAGCGACATGAACCATCTCGTCTAATGAAGGAGTTATCAGCCCGCTTAATCCTATGATATCAACTTTCTCCAGTCTTGCTGTTTCAAGGATCTTCTCGCTCGATACCATCACTCCAAGATCTATGACATCATAATTATTACAGCCAAGCACAACTCCGACAATATTTTTTCCGATATCATGTACGTCACCTTTGACTGTTGCCATAAGAATTTTTCCTTTGGGCTTCGCGCCTTCTTCTTTTTCTGCTTCAATGTAAGGTAAAAGATAAGCGACAGCTTTCTTCATTACTCTGGCGCTCTTCACCACCTGCGGCAGGAACATTTTACCTTCACCGAAAAGATCACCTACAACATTCATTCCGTCCATAAGCGGACCTTCAATCACCTGTATCGGTTTATCAAAAAGCTTTCGAGCCTCTTCAGTATCGACTTCAATATATTCAACTATTCCTCTTACTAATGAATGTGTCAGCCTCGCCTTCACATCCATTTCACGCCAGCTGTCATCTCTGACCTGTTCCTTGCCTTTGTTCTTAACTGTTTCGGCAAATTCAACAAGACGTTCGGTTGCATCAGATCGTCTGTTGAGTAAAACATCTTCAACTCTTTCCAAAAGATCTTTAGGAATTTCTTCATACAATTCGATCATGCCCGGGTTTACAATTCCCATATCCATTCCCGCTTTGATCGCGTGATATAGAAACGCAGAGTGCATTGCTTCACGCACTTTATTATTGCCTCTGAACGAAAATGAAATATTGCTTACTCCCCCGCTGACCTGGGCGCCCGGAAGATTTTCCTTTATCCACCTTGCAGCGTTCATATAATCTACGGCATAATTGTTGTGCTCCTCGATACCTGTCGCAACAGTTAAAATATTCGGATCAAAGATAATGTCTTCAGCCGCAAAGCCGACTTCCTTTGTTAAAATATCATAAGCGCGCTGACAGATCTCTATCTTTCTTTCAAATGTATCCGCCTGGCCCTTTTCATCAAATGCCATTACGATCACTGAAGCTCCGTACATTTTTACTTTGCGCGCGGACTCCCTGAATTTTTCTTCACCTTCCTTCATTGAAATGGAATTCACAATGGACTTTCCCTGAACACATTTCAATCCTTCTTCGATCACAGACCATTTTGATGAATCGATCATGATCGGAAGCTTCGCTATATCAGGCTCGGATGCGATAAGATTTAAAAATTTTGTCATTATCTCTTCAGAGTCCAGCATGCCTTCATCCATATTAACATCGATCACCTGCGCGCCGCCTTCAACCTGATGAAGCGCGATCGCGAGAGCATCTTCATACTTGCCGTCTACAATCAGTTTTTTAAACTGAGCTGAACCTGTTACATTTGTTCTCTCACCTACATTTACAAAGTTGCTTCCTTTAAAAACTGTAAGCGGTTCAAGTCCGCTGTAGCGTGGAAGTTTTTCAACTGTTGGAGGCACACGCGGCTTAAATTTTTTCGCGACATCCGCAATAGCTTTTATATGTTCCGGAGTTGTCCCGCAGCAGCCGCCGACTATGTTCAACAGATCCTCTTTAAGAAATTCCTCTATCTGCTTTCCGGTTGATTCCGGAGTTTCATCATACTCTCCGAATTCGTTAGGAAGACCGGCGTTAGGGTGAGCGCTGACTAATAGCTCAGATTTTTCAGCAAGAGTAGAAATATGAGGACGAAGCTGCTTTGCTCCGAGCGCGCAGTTAAATCCAATACTCAGCAAATCAAGATGAGTTACGGAATATAAGAAGGCTTCAACAGTCTGACCCGATAAAGTTCTGCCGCTGGCATCAGTGATCGTTCCTGAAACCATCACCGGTATCTTTTTTCCTGTGTCATTAAAAAGTTTTTGTATAGCGAACAATGCTGCCTTCGCGTTAAGTGTATCAAAAATAGTTTCAACTAATAAAATATCAACACCACCGTCAACCAATCCTTTTGCCTGATCATAATAAGCATCTACTAACTGGTCAAATGTAACTCCTCTGAATCCAGGATCATTTACATCAGGAGAAAGAGATGCCGTCCTGTTGGTAGGTCCCATTGAACCAGCGACAAACCTGGGCTTATCCGGTTCCTTCTTTGTGAACTCATCAGCAACTTCCTTCGCGATCTTTGCCGCCTGAAAGTTTAAGTCATAAACTATATCTTCCAGATTGTAATCCGATTGTGATATCTTAGTGCCGCTGAAAGTATTTGTCTCAGCAATGTCAGCACCTGCTTCAAAATATTTAGCATGAATTTCTTTAATGATGTCAGGGCGTGTGAGCGAGAGCAGATCATTGTTTCCTTTTAAAGAAGATTTATGATCTTTAAATCTTTCTCCTCTGAAATCCTTTTCGTCAAGATCATATCTTTGAATCATCGTTCCCATCGCGCCGTCGAGAACAAGGATTCTTTCTTTTAGTAATTGTTTAATGTCAGTCATATTTTCGGTATAGTTAAGTAGTTAAGTAGTTAAGTAGTTAAATGGTTAAATGGTTAAATGGTTAAATGGTTAATCAGTTAAATTTTTACAATCCATTGTGCTCTTGTTAGTAAAAAATTTTTAAACACAAAGAACGCAAAGTGCACAAAGAAATAATTTCAAAAGTTAATTATTAATATTTTGCAATACCTTTGTGCCCTTGGTGTTCTTAGTGGTTAATGAAAGATCCAGAGCAACACAGATATTTATGTTTAATTCGTTACAATTCGTGTTAATTCGTGGGCAAAAAAAAATCTCATCCAACACATAAGTCAGAAGAGATCCAATATTTTTTTTACACAAATTACAATATTTTATCTTCTAACTCATCTCTTTCCGCACGATGCGGAATAGGAATTAGCACCTTTCATTCCGCATATTCAAAATATCCGGAAGACGGTTGCTAAGGTATCAAAGGGCCTAATCCCTCCACCTTTCTCCATAAGTCAGAACAGGAAAGAACTACATTCATTGTTTACAATATACGCCGTATGATTTTGATTTTCAATTGAAAACAATAGTTGATTGATGGGAAACGCTTTTTAACCACTAAGGACACAAAGAGCACGTAGTTAGGGATTCTTTTACTACAGAGGCACAAAGTCACAGAGGTTGTTCCCTTATCAGAATTAGAGAATTATTAGCAAATACTAAAATAGTTAAATTTTTTCAAAATACCTTTGTGCTCTTTGTGTCCTTAGTGGTTAAATATCGTCTCCAATTTTTTTTGTTATCAATTCGTGTTAATTCGTGGCTTATAGCAAAGAGCGCAAAGTGATGGCGCAAAGTCCGCAAAGAAATTATTAGCAAATACTAAAATAGTTATTTGTTTTTTTCAAATACCTTTGTGTTCTTTGTGTTCTTAGTGGTTAAAAAAATAGCTCCAATCTTTTTCGTTTTCTATTCTTTTGAATTTGTGGCTAAAGAAAGTATCCTGCCAATAATTTTAAAATTGAAGTTAAGCTCCTATTGGTATAATTTATTCAAAACGAAATTACACATGAATATGAAAAAAATATTTACTCTTTTATTTATCATCTCTACCTTTAATGTTTCCTTTTCACAGGTAGGAAAATCACCTTACCCGATTATATTTGTTCATGGACTGAATTCCGACGATCAGACATGGAACAGCATGGTGACAAAGATCAGCACTGCCTGGGATCTCAGCGCAAACCACGTCATCTACGCGGTATTGAACGCGAGAGGCGGCGACACTACTAATTATTTACAGGATGTGATTCTTCCTTACAAAGACGCTTCGGGAGCCATTGTGAATCAGGTTACTTCTTCAAGTATTTACGCTGTTAATTTCAAAAATTTCTGGAACAGAAACATCACAGACCCGCGGATAATTTTAAACAGCAATACAACTCCGGGAACAAATCAATCCCCAAGCAATCAGTCAGCGATATACAAGCAGGGTTATGCTTTGAAATGCCTTATCGATTCTGTGTTAAGAGTTACAGGCGCAAGCAAAGTTATTCTGCTAGGTCATTCGATGGGCGGTCTTGCAATTAGAGAATATCTGCAGAGACAGGAAAACGGAATTCATAAATGGTGGATCGATCCGAATGACGCGGTAAACGGACATCACGTCGCGAAGGTGATCACTATCGGAACGCCTCATCTCGGAACCGATGTATCGATCCCTGTGTCCGGCGTAGATTATAACAGTGAAGCACTTAGAGATATGAGGATCACATTTTCCTCGGGACCTCCCAACAGCGCCTATTTGTTTGGCAACTTCGAACAGAATGTTCCTGCAAGTTATTACAACAAAGACATAAACTGTAACGGGATCATTACCGACACTATCACCGGGATCGATTTAAATACTACGGACAATTCGGTACAGCCTCTGCCTTTGAATATTTTATACACATGGATCATGTCTAACTATCTGGGCTTTGGGACCGATCTAGCCGTGCCGTTGAGCAGCCAGGCAATTTATGATACTGTGTTTGTTCCTTTCGGTGTGACCGATACGATCATGACAAATAAAAATCATATTCAGGAAACAGGTGACGTAAGAACTTTAGTGAGAGGACTGGATGAGCCCGATAACAGGCTGTTCGCGTACAGTGTTTCTCTGAATACACTTTACTCAGGATACATTACACTGCAATCAAAATCAGTTATTTCAGATTCAGACTATTACAAGATTCAGACTCCTGCAGGAAATTTAAAAATAAAACTTACTGCTCTTAACGCGGGAGTTACAGGTATTGCTTTGATCTCTGATTCCGGTAATGTGTTAGCAGCAAAGAATATTACGACTTCAGCTGACAGTATTTCTTTTCAGACCGAAGCCGGAAATTATTTCATCAGGATATCCGGCAACAGCAATCTGAATCCCAATCAGAATAATTACGGTTTTACAGCAAACTTTATTCCTTCACTTGAATTGAATATCACACTGAGCATTGAAGGCATGTGGAACGCTCCATCGCATGTTCAGGATACGGTAAGACTTTTTTTAAGAAACAGCACTGCTCCTTATAATAAAATTGATTCGGCAATTTGTTTTCTCAGCTCATCGGGAAACGCGGTTGTGAATTTCAGATCAGCTCCGGCCGGAAATTACTTCATACAGACATTACACAGGAATGCACTTGAAACATGGAGCTCTTCAGCCATAACATTTACTAACGGTACTACAGTCAATTATGATTTTACTTCATCACAGACTTCCGCATTTGGAAACAACCTTGTGCTAAAATCAGGAAGATGGTGTATTTACAGCGGTGATGTTGACGGGAATGATAATATTAATCTTTCAGATATATTAGAGATCTTCAACGACGCGACAAGCTTTGCAACAGGATACATCAGAACAGATCTTACAGGCGATAATGCAGTTAATCTAACGGATATTGTGATAGGTTTTAATAATTCGGCCGGCTTTGTAACGGCCATGGTTCCTTAATTTGGAATTTGGGATTTCGGATTTGAAATTTGCCAATAGTGAGTGGCTAGTATGAATAAATTCCAAATTCGAAATCCCCAATTCCAAATTGTGATAAATTCCAAATTCGAAATCTCCAATTCCAAATTGTAATAAATTCCAAATTGTGATAAATTCCAAATTCGAAATTCCAAATCTCAAATTATTTGACGATCGTCATCTTCCTGGTCTCAATAAATTTACCGGCCTCCAGCCTATAGTAATAAACTCCGCTTGAAAGACTGCTGCCATCAAATTCGATCTCATATTTTCCTTCTCTCTGAGGCTGATCGATGAGGTTGCTGATCATTCTTCCCTCAACATCATAGATCTTTAAATGAACATACTCTGAAACCGGAAGATCATAACTTATTATTGTCTTTGGATTGAACGGGTTAGGATAATTCTGTTTAAGAACAAAGTTTTGAGGAACCTGTAAATTATTATTTCCCACGCTTACGGTATTACCGTCAACTGATTTTATAACTATACCAAATCCTCCCGCAGCATACACCAGTGAGTCATTGATCGGATTGATAGAATTATAGTCGGTGTTCACTGGAACAGTTTGTCTGACCCATGTATTTCCTCCGTCAATAGTACCAAGAATAATTCCATCAAAACCCGTGATCCATCCTTTACCGGCATCAGAACTATTAAAATTTACACAAGTTAATTTTGTACTGTTGTTACCGATCCTGCTGTTCTGAGGAAACCAGCTTTCACCCCCGTCGGTAGTTTTGATAATAGTATTGTAATCACCAACCGCGTAACCCGTCATTTGATCGATAAAATCCATGGAAAAAAATGTTGCACCCGATCCGGAGTTCTGTTGAACCCACGAAATGCCGCCGTCAATGGTCTTAAATATTTTTCCGAATCTTACACCCGCCCATCCTACATTTGCGTTTACAAAATAAACTGAATATACCCAGCTTTCATTGAGCTGAAGAGTCCACGTGCCTCCTCCGTTAGTTGTTTTGTAAACGCCTGCGTCACCTGCTATCCATCCGGTAGTTTCATTTAAGAAATATGAATTGAATAAATTCTGTGTGCCTGCACTTTGTGCGGACCAGTTAATACCGCCGTTAATTGTTTTTAATACTGTGCCAAAATGTCCAATGGCCCATCCTGTTTCCGCACTTACAAAATTTGCATTGATCAACTCATTGGTGGTTCCGCTGATTTGGAACATCCATGTATTGCCGCCATCTCTTGTCTTAACGATCGAACCGTTACTTCCGACAACATAACCTGCTTCCGCGTCGACAAAACAATTGAACCAATTGTAATGTGAACTGATCTTTTGAATTGTCCAATCAACTCCCATGTTAACTGATTTCAAAATTGAACCACTGAAGCCGGATACCCATATCGTTTTAATATCTGAAGGATCAATAAAAATGTTACTGAATCTAAGATTATCGAGCGGTATCCCACTGTTTGAATTTACCCAGTTAATTCCTCCGTTTGTCGTCCGGATGATCGCAGTGTAATCACCTGCCGCGATTCCGTTATTTTCATCACTGAATGCCATCGAAAATAGTGTTGCGCCTGTATTACTTTGCTGAGGCGTCCAGCTTGCACCGCCGTCAATTGTTTTAAACAATTTTCCGAAACGCGCACCGCACCATCCTGTATTCGCATTAATAAAGGTAACCGAATAAACCCATGCTTGAGAGAGCTGAAGGTTCCAGGTGATTCCTCCGTTTGTAGTATTTAAAACACCTGCGTCTCCTGCCAGCCAGCCGGTATTTGAATCAAGAAAATATGAATTAAATAAATTTGAAGTTGTCCCGGTGTTTTGCATGATCCAGTTATCTCCACCGTTAGTTGTCCTTGCAGCAAATCCGTAATGCCCTGTGACCCAGCCGGTTTGTAAATCAATAAAATTTATGTTGATCAGTTCGGCAAAAGTACCTGAACTCTGATCACTCCAGCTAAGACCGCCGTCCGTTGTCTTTATTATTTTTCCTGCTCTTCCGCATACCCATCCAGTGTACTCATCAATGAAGTCACAAAACCAGAAATAATCATACGCATTTCCAATAAAGATAACTTTCCAGCTCTCTCCGTTGTCCGTTGATTTCATAACAGTGCCATTTGAGCCAACCGTGTAACCAGTATTCCCGATAAACTGGATCCTGTTATTATCAAAACCTGTGTTTACAATACTCCAGGTTGATTGAGAGTATGAATTATTACTTAAGCTAAGGATTAAAATTATAAAGAAAGAAAATAAAGCAGGGGTGAAGTACTTTTTATACCGGTTCATATTCGTCTCCGTCTTTTTGTTAACTTACAAATTTGATTTTAGAAAAAAAAGAGATTTGTCCATTTTAGAATTTAGATTTTTGATTTGCACAATTTGGAATTGGGGATTTCGGATTTGGAATTTCTGAATTTGGGATTGGGAATTTCGGATTTGGGATTTCTTTGATTTTAGATTTTAGATTTTAGATCTTAGATTTTTGATTTGAGCAATGGAAATAACTGACCATTCACGACTCACCCATTGACAATTGACCATTCACAATTAACGTCTGACACTTGAAATTTGAAATTTGACATTTGAAATTTGAAATTTGAAATTGACGTTTGACATTTGACGTCTGACGTTCACAACGGAATATTCCCATGCTTCTTTTTAGGATTCGCGTCAACTTTATTTTCAAGAAGCGCGAAGTAATAGATAAGTTTTTTTCGTGTGTCCTTTGGTTCAATGATATCATCAATGAACCCTCTTTCAGCTGCAAGATATGGATTTGCAAATTTATCAGTGAACTCATTTACCTTTTCATCAAGAGCTTTTGCTTTATCAATGGCACTGTCAATTTCTTTTTTAAAAATAATTTCAGCGGCTCCCTTTGCTCCCATCACGGCTATCTCCGCAGATGGCCACGCGAGATTGATATCACCTCTGATATGTTTTGAATTCATAACATC